>JAISSY010000029.1 GCA_031272995.1 Azoarcus sp. | reverse complement strand
GACATCCTGCTGCTCGACGAGCCGACCAACAACCTCGACATCAACACCATCCGCTGGCTGGAAAACCTGCTGAACGAGCGCGACTGCACGATGGTCATCATCTCGCACGACCGCCACTTCCTGAATCAGGTGTGCACCCACATGGCGGACATGGATTTCGGCACCCTCACCGTGTATCCGGGCAATTACGACGATTACATGGAGGCGTCGACGCTGGCGCGCCAGCGGCAATCGCAAGCCAACGCGCGCGCCAAGGAGAAAATCGCCGAATTGCAGGAATTCGTGCGCCGCTTCTCGGCCAACAAATCGAAGGCGCGGCAGGCCACCAGCCGCATGAAGCTCATCGACAAGCTGAAACCGGAGGACGTGAAACCCTCGTCGCGCCAGTATCCGTGGATACGCTTCGAGGTCGACGCCAAAGAGAAATTGCATCGTCTCGCCTGCGAAGTGGAAAAAATCGGCTTCGCCTATCCGGGCATGGACAGGGCGGTCATCGACCGTTTCTCCATCGCCATCGAAGCGGGCGAGCGCGTCGCCATCGTCGGCGAGAACGGCGTCGGCAAAAGCACCCTCATCAAGCTGCTGGCGGGCGAAGCCCTCGGCGGCCTCAAGCCGCAGCATGGCGCGGTGAAATGGGCCGAAAAGGCGCGCCCCGGCTATTTCGCGCAAGACCACGCCGCCGAATTCGCCGGTTCCGAGAACCTCACCGACTGGATTGCCGAATACGCCCGCATCGGCGCGGCGGCCAGCGGCGAGGAAGTCGAAACCCTGATTCGCGGCACCCTCGGACGGCTGCTCTTTTCCGGCGACGAGGTGAAAAAGCCGGTGAACGTCGTCTCCGGCGGCGAGCAGGGCCGTCTGCTGTTCGGTCGCCTGATGCTGGCGCGCCCCAACGTGCTGCTGATGGACGAGCCGACCAACCACCTCGACATGGAATCCATCGAATCGCTCAACGGCGCGCTGGAGAAGTACCCCGGCACGCTGATTTTCGTCTCGCACGACCGCGAGTTCGTCGACTCCCTCGCCACCCGCGTGTTGGAAATCCGCCTCGACGGCAAAATCGTCGATTACCGCGGCGGCTACGAGCAATACCTCGCCAGTCAAGGGTTGGAGTGAATCGCACCAGTTAGGAGCATGGCTACGCCCAATGCTCCAAATTGGTGCATCTCACTTCGCCGCGTGCCGCAACCAACCGAAAATCAACAGCAGCGAGACGAGAAAACACCCGGTCGCGCCGAGCGCCAGCGCCATCGTCGACCCCCACACCAGCGGCACGAAAAGCAGATTGGCGAGCGCGTTGAAGGCGGTCTGCACGAAGCCCTGACAACTGGAGGCCAGCCCGCGCCGTTCGGGAAAGAGGTCGAGCGCGAGCAGGCTCAGGGTGGGCATCACTGCGGCGATGCCGAAGTTGTAGAGCGCCACCGGCGCGATGATGAGCCAGTTCGGCACCGGCAGGACGTTGAAGGCGAGTTGCCCGACGATGCCGAGCGCCATGACGGCGACGGCGAAGCGGATGGTGCGGCGGGCGCTCCAGCGTCCGGCCATCCGGCCTGAGACCAGCGAACCGAGCATCATGCAGCCGATGCCGGGCAGAAAGAGGGCGTTGAATCCATGCGCGCCCAGTTTCAGGTAGTCGAAAATGAATTTCGGCGCGGTGAGGATATAGACGAAATAGGCGATGAACATCACCGACATGCCGAGCGAGAGCAGCATGAAATCGCGGTTCGTCAGCACTTCGCAATAGGCGCGCGCCAAAGGCCCCGGCGCGAACGGCTGGCGTTTGTCCGCCGGCAGCGTCTCCGGCAGCACGCGCCAGCACATCGCCGCCAGCCCCAAACCGAACAGCGTGAGAAAAACGAAAATCGACTGCCAGCCGAACCATTCCTGCAAAGCGCCGCCCACCATGGGGGCGATGGCGGGCGCGACGCCGAAAATCACCACCACTTGCGCCATCATGCGTTGCGCTCTGGCGCCGTCGTACACGTCGCGTATCACCGCGCGCCCCACCACCATGCCCGCGCCGGCGCACAGTCCCTGCAATGCGCGCCCGAACCACAGCCAATGCACCGAGGGCGCGAAGGCGCAGACGGCGGAGGCCAACGCGTACAGCACGCTGGTGACGATGAGGACGGGACGGCGACCGTAACGGTCGGAGAGCGCGCCGTGCCAGAGCACCATGACGGCGAAAGCCACCATATAGACGGTGAGCGTTTGCTGGATGAGCGCGTCCGAGGTGTGCAAATCCGCCTGCATCGCCGGAAAGGCGGGCAGATAGGTGTCGATGGAAAACGGCCCGATGGCGCTCAGCGCCGCCAACGCCAACGGCAACCAGCGACTGTTCATCCCTGTCTTGCGCATACGACTCGCCCTCTGTGGTTCAGGACGCGCCCAAGCCTCGCCGGTATTGAATCGCCTCGGCCATGTGGGTCGCGCCGGGGCGCTCGTCTCCGCTCAAATCGGCCAGCGTGCGCGCCACTCTGAGCACGCGATGATACGCGCGCCCCGATAGATTGAGGCGCTGCATCGCCGCTTCCAGCAGCGCCGCGCCCGCCGCGTCCGGGGCGCACAGGGATTCGACCCTTCCGGCCTCCAACCGCGCGTTGGGCACGCCCTGCCGCGCCATCTGACGCGCGCGCGCCGCCACCACCCGTTCGCGCACGGTGGCGCTCGATTCGCCCGCCGCCCGCGTCGAGATTTCGGCGAACGAGACGGCGGGAACCTCGATGGTGAGGTCGATGCGGTCGAGCAGTGGCCCGGACAGGCGCGAGCGGTAACGCGCAATCTGATGCGCCGAGCAGGTGCAGGATTTGGCCGGATGCCCGGCGTAGCCGCAGGGGCAGGGATTCATCGCCGCCACCAGTTGAAATCGCGCCGGAAATTCCGCCCGCCGCCGCGTGCGCGCCACGCTCACCGTGCCGGTCTCCAGCGGTTCGCGCAGCGATTCGAGCACGCGCCGGTCGAATTCCGGCAATTCGTCGAGAAAAAGCACGCCGTGATGGGCGAGCGAAACCTCGCCCGGCTGCGGAATCGAGCCGCTGTAAGATACAGAGAAAATTGAGATTTCACACACAGCAGATCAATGACTTGGTATAATTTCGGCATGAATAGGTGAGACGGAAATCATGCTAATAACTGAGACACGACCTGTTTTGAACATGAATAGCTGCGACATCGTTCAGCTTCGCCCAGTCCGCAAGATTCGTCCTACCCGCCGAAGCGTGTCAGGCTGGTATATGTTTCGCGGAGAGTCCGCAATCGCGTTTGAATCCACGCTTGAGCGCGACTTCCTGATTCGCACCGAGTTCAGCCTTTCGGTGCTCGACATCATCCCCCAGCCTGTTGAAATCCCTTTCAACGGTCGCAACGGACAGCTCTACCACTACACGCCGGACTTCCTCGTCTATTACAAGCTTGGAAACCATCCGTATAACGACTACCCCCGCCCCGTGCTGGTGGAAGTCAAGCCAGAAGCGGAATGGAAAAAGCATTGGCGCGAATGGCAGACCAAGTGGAAAGCGGCCCGACGCTATGCGCGGGAGAAAGGATGGGTATTCCACATCCTCGACGAGTCTCGCATCCGGGATCAAGCGCTGGAAAACATTCGATTCCTGGAACCGTACAAACGACAGTCTTTCCCCGTCGAGGAAAGCAAGGCAGTGCTTGATAGTGTCATGGAAATGGGGTGCGTGACGCTGGATTATCTGCTTGCACGGCACTTCATGGGGACTTACCGCGCAGAGGGTATTTCCCATATCTGGCATCTGCTGGCGACCCGGCAACTGGACTGTGACATTTCCCGGCCATTCAACGAATTCACCGAACTTTGGATGCCGACCGATGAATGACGACGACTTTTTCCAACCCAACCAAGCATTTGAACCCAACCGGCAGCGGGTCACGATTGACGTTGATGCTCTTGTCCAGCAGGGCGACGTGGTCTACCGGATTGCGCAAATGCTCGACTTCGAGTCAGTCATCGGTATCAACGTCGAGACTGGACGCAGCACACCGCTGAGAATTGGCGACCTTCGTCCGGTCGCGGAGCAAAAGGATACCGACTTGTCGGTATACAAGGATCTTGACGAGATCGCTGACGAAGATTGGAAGATCGCTCAAAAGCGATTCGCGGCCATCAGCCCTTTAGTTGGACGGGATCTGGAGGGGAGCATCGGACGGCAAGATGTCGAACGACGAGCCAAAGAAGTCAGCGCCAGTACGGCTACTCTTTACCGATGGATAAAACGGTACAACGCCTACGGCTCAGTCACCGCTCTCATTCCGAAGAAACGCGGCTGGAAAGAAGGTAATTATCGGATTTCCCGTGCAGCAGAGGCAGTCGTCGAGGA
>JAISSY010000169.1 GCA_031272995.1 Azoarcus sp. | reverse complement strand
AATCATGTCCGGCGTCAGCGCCGAGACCGCGATTGCCGTAGGTTCGTCGTTGACGGCCAGCGCGCTGGTCAGGCTGAAATTGCCGCCGGCGACGGGGCCGTAGATGGTGAGTTTTTTCGTCGCGTCGCCGTTTTGGGCGACGTCGACGCCTTTGTCGAGCAGGTTGGCCAGATTGCCCACGGCGCCGAGCGACGGCGTCGTCGAACGTTGGCAGCCGCGATAACCGGCAAGGCGCAAATCGGCGTTCATCATGCTCATGACGTAGCGACCGCGATCCTGAATGCGCGCATCCTGTTCGTTGAACTTCCACGACTGCTTGTTGAGCATGTAGGTGTAGGTCACCAGACTCAGCACGAGCAGGCCGACGGTCATCGACACCATCAGTTCGACGATAGTCAGGCCGCGCTGCGCGGCGTTGGACGAATGCGGTCCGTGGAGGCTCATGATTCGTCGCCCCATAGTTGAGCCACCGCCCAGACGGCTTGACCGGGGTCGCTACTGCTGGAACCTGCGGGACCGATGCTAAGTTTGCCGTCGCTGGTTTGTTTCCAGCCGATGCACACGACGAAGAATTTGCCGGCGGACTCATTCGTCAAGGTAGTGCAATCCGTGCTGGTGGTGAGGTTGGCGCTTGTCCTTTTTACGATTTTCACGGTCGCGTCAGGCAGCGAACCCATCGTGGAGCCGCTTCCCTTGACCTGATTGAGCACCGTTTGCAGGTCTTTGGTGACGAGGTTGGTGCAGACGGGCGTCGAACTTGAAGTCGGCGGCGGTCCGGGGGGGAGGACTGGAATCGCGCACTCGTTGTCTATCTTGCTCGCTACGTCTTCGGTCACGTAATCGTCGGCTTTGGTCGCGCCGCGACTGCGAATCTTGTCGAGCAGGGCGTAGGCGTACTGCGAGGCGACGGAGCGCGACGCGGCGGCTTGACTCATCTTGAGCGACGAAACCTGCAAACCGGCGACACCGAGCAGACCGAGCGACAGCACGACGAGCGTGACCAGCACCTCGATCATGCTGAAACCGCGTTGCCGGATGTCTTTGTTGGCAGTCATGATGGTCTCCCCGGGGGTATCGTCTTTGGCGCGTTCATGGTTGCGGACACGCTTCTTTTTTCGCGTCGACTTCGAGCAATGCGGATATGGCGAGTCGTCTTTGCAAATCCGCCATGCCCGGAGTGCAGGATGAAGCATGGAATACGAAGTTGTCGGCATTGACCCACGGAGCGCCGGTCGCGGCGATGCCCATGCGGTTGACGAGCAGCGGCGTGGCGATGGTGTTGGCGGCGGGGAAAGTGATGCCTTTGAGGGGCTCATGTACGGACAGAACGGTGCTTGTGTTGCAATTGCCGAGACGAACGTCCCATCCGGCGGCCAGACCGGCGGCGTTCGGACACAGCGCTACCGTCTGCCCGCGCCGGATGGCTTCGCTGCGGATGTAAGACAGGGCACCGGAAATGTCGCTGGTGGCGGTGGCGATGCGGTTCTTCTGCATCAACACGGTGAACCCGGGCGCGGCGATGCTGGCGAAGATGGCCGCGATGATGAGGACTATCAACAACTCGTGCAGGGAGAAACCGCGTTGGGCGTTCGTGTTCATGATTCGTTTGCCTCGGCGTCGTGGGCGGGACGAAGAATCTCCTTATCCGCTTCCGATGCTAGTCGACGCGGACGGCGGTGTAGAGGCGAGTAACGACGGAAGGACGGCCGCGAGTGACAACCGGTTATCGTATTTACGTAACATTTCACGGATCGGGGGCAGCGTGAAACGCGCAAGACGGGTGATATGGATGGCGGCGTTGTCGGCGGCGCTGACGACCGGGGCGGCGACGGCGGCGGATTTGGCGCTCTCCGGGGTGTTGGGCGGCAAGGCCATTCTGGTGGTCGACAACGGCCCGCCGCGCGTCGTCGCGGTGGGCAAGAGTTCGCCGGAGGGCGTAAAGGTGCTCGCGGTCGAAGGCAACGCCGCGACAGTCGAGTTCTACGGCCGGCGTCACCGCCTGCGCCTCGGCGAAAGGGTGGTGCGACAGGGCGCCCCGACGCAACCGGGCGCCAACATGTCGAGCGAGCAGGCGCGCAAGATTCTGGCGCGCGGGTTGGAAATCGCCATCGAGGCCGACCCAAGCGGCCATTTCATGGTCGACGGCGAGATTAACGGCGTCGCCGTTCGTTTCATGGTCGACACCGGCGCTACGTACGTGGGACTGGGGCGTTCGCAAGCAGCGCGTATAGGCATCGACCTCAGCGACGGCGAAGAAGTCGCGAGCGTCACGGCGGGCGGCAAGGTGCGCGCATGGCGGGTCAACCTGCGAACGTTGAAAGTCGGAGGCGTTCGGTTCGACAATGTGACGGGAGATGTCACGGACGCCGAAATGCCTTTCGCGCTGTTGGGAATGAGCGTTCTCGACAAAATGGAGATGCGCCGCGACGGCAAAACCATGTATTTGAAGCGAAAACTCTAGGAAAAAACTTTGCGGGATTCGGATGAGGACGTCGTTGCACGGCTGCGCGCGCGCTTGATGCACGGAGAGGGCGAGGCCATCGGCGGCGACTGGCCCGGACTCGGAGGCGCCAATCCGCGCCCGGCGGCGGTGTTGGTGCCGCTGGTGCTGCACGAGGAGCGCGAGGGCGGCGTCACGGTGCTGTTGACGCGGCGCACCGACCATCTGCATCACCATCCGGGGCAAATCAGCTTCCCCGGTGGCGGCATGGAGGCGGGCGACGAGACGCCGGAGGCGGCGGCGCTGCGTGAGACGCAGGAAGAAATCGGTCTCGACCCGGCGCGGGTGGAAATCATCGGGAGGTTGCCGGAATACCGCACCGGAACGGGGTTTCACGTCACGCCGGTGGTGGGGCTGCTGCGTCCGCCGCTCGAATTGAAGCTCGACGCTTTCGAGGTGGCCGAGGCGTTCGAAGTGCCGCTGACGCATTTTCTCGACCCCGCCCGCCACCAGCGCCACAGCATCGTGGTGCACGGGCAGACGCGGCATTTCCACGCCATGCCTTATGGCGACTATTTCATCTGGGGCGCGACGGCGGGGATGTTGATGTCGTTGTATCGGTTGTTGCAGGCACGGGGGGATGCGGGCGTCGTGGGGGAGGGCGAATGATTATTCGCCCGTCGCCACCGCCCGCGCGTTGCGTTTGACCCCGTCCTTGCTGGCGAGCAACAACACGTCGGCCCCCCGGCGCGCGAACAGGCCGTTGGTGACGACGCCGGCGATTTGGTTCAGGGCGGCTTCGAGCTTTTCGGGTTCGGCGATGGTCAAGCCGTGCACATCGAGGATGTGGCAGCC
>JAISSY010000139.1 GCA_031272995.1 Azoarcus sp. | reverse complement strand
TTGTGTTCGATGACCACGATGGTGTTGCCGTGGTCGCGCAGGCGCAGCAGGACGCGCAGCAGCAGTTCCACGTCCTGAAAATGCAGGCCGGTGGTGGGTTCGTCGAGGATGTAGAGGGTGCGTCCGGTGTCGCGCTTGGAGAGTTCGAGGGCGAGCTTGACGCGCTGCGCTTCGCCGCCGGAGAGGGTGGTGGCGCTTTGGCCGAGGCGGATGTAGCCGAGGCCCACGTCGGCGAGGGTTTCCAGCTTGCGGGCGATGGCCGGCAGCGCGCTGAAGAATTCCAGCGCCTGGTCGACGGTCATGTCCAGAACTTCGTAGATGTTGCGACCCTTGTAACGCACTTCCAGCGTTTCGCGGTTGAAACGCTGGCCGCCGCAGGCGTCGCAGGGCACGTAGAGGTCGGGCAGAAAGTGCATCTCGACCTTGATGAGTCCGTCGCCCTGACACGCCTCGCAACGCCCGCCGCGCACGTTGAAGGAGAAACGACCGGGGCCGTAGCCGCGCGCTTTCGCTTCCGGCACGCCGGCGAACAACTCGCGTATCGGCGTCATCAGGCCGGTGTAGGTGGCGGGGTTGGAGCGCGGCGTGCGACCGATGGGCGATTGGTCGACGTCGATGACGCGGTCGAGCGCCTCCAGACCGCTGATGCTGTCGTAGGGCGCGGCGTCGACGCCGGCGCGGTTCAACTGTCGCGCCGCCACCGCGCCGAGCGTGTCGTTGATGAGGGTCGATTTGCCGGAGCCGGAGACGCCGGTGACGCAGGTGAACAAACCGATTGGCACGTCGACCGCGAGGTTTTTCAGGTTGTTGCCGCGTGCGCCGACGATGCGCAGCACTTTTTTGGCGTCGTATGGCGTGCGTTTGGGAATCTCGATGCGCCGCCGCCCCGCCAGCCACGCGCCGGTGACGGAGGCCGGGTCGTCGATGACGACGCTCGGCGGGCCGCTGGCGATGACTTCGCCGCCATGTTCGCCGGCGCCGGGGCCCATGTCGACGAGATGGTCGGCGCTGCGGATGGCTTCCTCGTCGTGCTCGACCACGATGACCGTGTTGCCGAGGTCGCGCAGGTCGCGCAGGGTGTCGAGCAAGCGTCCGTTGTCGCGCTGGTGCAGGCCGATGGAAGGTTCGTCGAGCACGTACATGACGCCGGTGAGCCCTGAGCCGATTTGGCTGGCGAGGCGGATGCGTTGCGCCTCGCCGCCGGAGAGCGTGTCGGCGGCGCGGTCGAGGCTCAGATAACCGAGTCCGACGTTGACGAGAAAACTCAGGCGCGCGGCGATTTCCCGCACGATTTTCTCGGCGATGAGGGCGCGGTGGCCTTCGAGTTGGAGCGTGGCGAAGAATTCCCGACAACGCTTGAGCGGCAGGCTCGACACCTCGGCGAGCGACAGGCCGCCGACGCGCACGTGCCGCGCCGCCGGGGTGAGCCGCGCGCCTTCGCATTCCGGGCAGACGCGGCTGGCGCGGTACTTGAGCAATTCCTCGCGCACTGCGATGGAATCGGTATCGCGGAAACGCCGTTCCAGATTGGGGATGATGCCCTCGAACGGATGCTCCTTCTTCACCGTGCGCCCGGCCTCGGAAAAATAGCGAAAGACGATGCGCTGGCTGCCGGAGCCGTACAGCACCACCTGTTTGACCTGCTCCGGCAGGCGCTCGAACGGCGATTCGAGGTCGAATTTATAGTGCGCCGCGAGGCTGGCGATCATCTGGAAATAGAACTGGTTGCGCTTGTCCCAACCGCGAATCGCGCCGCCGGCGAGCGACAGTTCGGGATGAGCGACGACGCGCGCCGGGTCGAAGAATTCAATCTGCCCCAAGCCGCCGCAGCGCGGGCAGGCGCCCGCCGGATTGTTGAACGAGAACAGGCGCGGCTCCAGTTCGGGCAGGGCGAAATCGCATTCGGGGCAGGCGAAGCGCGCCGAAAAGGCATAAACGCCGCCGCCGTCGCTGCGATCCATCTCGACCGCGAGCGCCCGTCCTTCGCCCTGCGCCAGCGCGGTCTCGAACGATTCCGCCAGCCGAGCGCGCAGGTCGGGCTTCACTTTCAAGCGGTCGACCACCAGTTCGACATCGTGGCGGCGCGTCTTGGCGAGCGTCGGCGGCGCGTCGAGTTCGTACAGTTCGCCATCGACCCGCACGCGCACGAAGCCCTGTGCGGCGAGATCGGCGAACAACTCCTCGTGCTCGCCTTTGCGCCCGCTCACTAGCGGCGCGAGAATCATCACCCGCGTGTCGGCGGGCAGCGCCAGCACCTGATCGACCATCTGCGTCACGCTCTGCGCGTCGAGCGCCCGCGTCGGGTGATGCGGGCAATGCGGCGTGCCGGCGCGCGCGAACAGCAGGCGCAGGTAATCGTGGATTTCGGTGACGGTGCCCACCGTGGAGCGCGGATTGTGGCTGCCCGCCTTCTGCTCGATGGAAATGGCCGGCGACAACCCTTCGATGAGATCGACGTCGGGCTTCTCCATCAATTCGAGAAACTGGCGCGCGTAGGCCGACAGCGACTCCACGTAGCGGCGCTGCCCCTCGGCGTAGAGCGTGTCGAACGCCAGCGACGACTTGCCCGAACCCGACAACCCGGTGATGACGGTCAGCCGGTTGCGCGGCAGGTCGAGGTCGATGTTCTTCAGATTGTGAGTGCGGGCGCCGCGAATGTGGATGGCATCCATGTCCGGAACGGGTTCGGTGACGGCAGAACTTATCACTATAAAAGAGAAAACGAGCGCGGGTGAAGGGTTGCGTCACAACGGAACGTGGCTTTTTGCATCTGGGATTGTGCAATGCCTATGGAAACGCCGATTCATACGTCATTGAACGACCTTCTCGTACCTATGACGCGGTACGGAATTGACGGTCTGACAGGATCAATCAATGTTTTCTTGGCTGCTTATTTCCTTTTTCTTGCTGCGCGCAAACAAGCACTGGATAATGTTGCCAACAAGTATATTTCTCCCTCACTTGCACAAGGAAATTCCACATGAAGCTGAAAAAAATCGCGCTGTCGATACTCATCTCCTGCATGTCCTTGTCCGCGACAGCCACGGATTTTGAGGTAAATGGAACTTTTACCTATGCCAACGACGTTCTGTTGATTCCTTTTACACTTGATCAGGACTCGACGATTTCTTTTTATACAGATAGTGCTTGGGTCACTACCACCGGACACGGCGGTTTCGATCCCATGTTGGTGCTCTATTCCGCTGATGGTGTACTTATAGGTTTTACTGCAACCGTCCCGTCGACCATTCAACAAAATCTTGGTTTAGGGCTTGAAGATGTCTGGATGTCAGGGCCACTGGCTGCGGGGAGTTACTATCTGGGGCTCTCACAACAAGCGCACGAAGCTCTCAGCCCAATCCCAACGCCATTAACCTATTATGTGCCGGTCGGTGACCTTCAGGGATGGGTCGATAGCATTGCACTACAAGGCGATGTGACCAGAGGCGACCCGCAGCACGATTACTTCAGCCTTCAGCTTGAAGGCATAAGCAGCATCGGCGCGCCCTTCTACACCAGCGGCGTTAATCTCACGTCGATCAACTCCGTTCCCGAACCTGAAACATATGTAATGTTCCTTGCCGGTCTGGGCATCATTGGCGCGGTAGCGCGGAGGCGGCGTAAAACAGTCAACTGATCTGACGCCCGTCGAATCAGACGCGCCCGTCGCCCACGAAAGGATTGGTTTCGCGCTCGACGCCGAAGGTGGACATCGGGCCGTGGCCGGGGATGAATTTCACTTCGTCGCCGAGCGGGAAAAGTTTGGCGCGGATGGAATGGACGAGGGCGTCGAAATCGCCGCGCGGGAAATCGGTGCGTCCCACCGAACCGGCGAACAGCACGTCGCCGACTTGCGCCAGTTCGGCTTCAGGGTGGAAAAAAACGACGTGGCCGGGGGTGTGGCCGGGCGTGTGCAGAACGCGCAGGGTTTCATTGCCGACGCTCACCGTGTCGCCGTCTTCGAGCCAGCGCGTCGGGGTGAAGCCGTCCTGCGGCGGCAGGCCGAACATTTCGCACTGGCGGGCGTAATGCGCGCCTTCGATCAGAAAGGCGTCCTCGCGCTGCGGCCCTTCGATGGGCACGTCGAGCGCCGCCGCCAGTTCCGCCGCGCCGCCGACGTGGTCGAGGTGGCCGTGCGTGAGCAGGATGCGTTCGACCGTCAGTTCAAGCTTGTCGATGGCGGCGAGGATGCGGTCGACGTCGCCGCCGGGGTCGACGACCGCCGCCTTGCGCGTCTCGGCGCACCAGATGAAGGTGCAGTTTTGTTGCAGGGGCGTGACGGGAAGGATGCGGGCTTCGATCATGGCGCGGGTCTCGTGGGCGAAATGCCGCAATGATAACGGCTTGGGCCGGAAATCAAACGAAGAAGACGCCGTGCAGCATCTTGAGCACGAGCAGAATCAACATGCCCGCGAAGGCTTTTTTCAGCGTCGCCACCGGCATCCGGTGCGCGCAGGCCGCGCCTAGCGGGGCGACGAACACGCTCACCACGCCCACCAGCACCAGCGCCGGCAGATAGATATAGCCAAGCGAAAGCGGCGGCGTGCCGTCGAGCGCCCATCCGTTGACCAGATAACCGACGGTGCCCGCCAGCGCGATGGGAAAGCCGATGGCCGCCGAGGTGCCGATGGCGTGTTGCGCCTTGACGTTGCACCAAATCATGAACGGCACCGACAGCGACCCGCCGCCGATGGCGACCAGCGCCGAGACGCCGCCGATGACCAGCCCGGTGAAGCTCATGCCGACGAAGCCGGGCAGGTCGCGCGACGGTTTCGGTTTGGCGTTGTAGAGCATCTGCGCCGCGACGAAGGTCATGAAGCAGGCGAAGAACACCGCCAGCGGCACGGTGTCCATGCGTTTGGCGATGAAAGTGCCGAAAAAGGTGCCGACGAGAATGCCCGGCGTGATGGCGCGCACGATGTCCCAATGCACGGCGCCGTGGGCGTGGTGGGCGCGCATGCTGGACACCGAGGTGAGCATGATGGTCGCCATCGAGGTGCCGAGCGCCATGTGCACCACATGCTCGTGCGGAAAGCCTTGGGCGAGAAAGAAGGTGGTCAGCATCGGCACCATCACGCCGCCGCCGCCGATGCCGAGCAACCCGGCCAGAAAGCCCACTACCGCGCCAAGCACGGGATAGAGCAGCCACCAAATGTCGAATGTCATGGAGATGGAAACAAAAAGGCGCCGCAACGAATTGCCGCGCCTGATTTTTGGCCCCCCGCGGGTGCCGTGACGCCGAGTATCCTGAACCGATGGTTCAGGGGGTCACTTTCCTCCTGCCTCAGGCTCACCCGCGAGGGGCATGCACACAGGCAGTTTCAATGGTCAGCAACCGGTCTCTCGATATTGGTTCAAGGAATTTACGGCTTCCACGAACATCGCAGGGGATTGACCTGTTACAAACCTGTCATCGAAAGATGCAAAACAGAAGTCACTCAAAAGAGCTTTTCCTGTTGTGCCAGCACGCCTTCGATGCGTGTTTGCATGTGGCCGATTCTACGCTTCAACGTCGGCAAATCAAACCCGCGACCGTGCAGTAGTTGGAGAAATTCGTGCGCTATGTTGAGCGCGGTCATGATCGCCAGAGTCTCGCCACCGGCGCGGGTTTTCTTCGCCGTTTCCTCCAGCCGCTGTTCGAGAAAAGAGACCGCTTCGAGCAGCCCTTCACGCTCGCCGGCGGTGCAGGAGACGTGGTACTCCTTGTCGAGGAGGCTGATGTCGAGCGTTTCGGCTTCTTTCACGAAGGACTCCTTACTGGGCTTGCGGCAGCCGTCCGAGCACGGCTTCGAGTTTCTCGGCGGCAAGGTCGATCTTGCTCACGAGCAGGCGGTTTTCGGCGGCGAGCTTGGCTTGCTGCGCGCGCAGGTCGCGGTTTTCGTCCCGCAGCGCCGCGTACATGCCGATTAGTTGTTCAAGCTGCGCTTCGAGACGGTTGAGTTCGGCTTCCATCGACTATCGATCCAAAAGGGACGGGTTACTTTATCACTTGCGACACGTCGCGCACCGCGCCGGTGTCGGCGGAGGTGGTGAGCGCCGCGTAGGCTTTGAGCGCCGCCGAAATCGGGCGCTGCCGCGTCGCCGGCTGCCACGCCTTGCCACCGCGAGCGGCCATCGCCGCGCGGCGGCGCGCCAGTTCTTCGTCGCTCACCGCCAGCCGGATGCTGCGGTTGGGAATGTCGATTTCAATCGTGTCGCCTTCTTCGACCAGCGCGATGGCGCCGCCGCAAGCCGCTTCCGGCGAGACGTGGCCGATGGACAGACCCGACGTGCCGCCGGAAAAGCGTCCGTCGGTGAGCAGCGCGCACTGTTTGCCGAGTCCGCGCGATTTCAGATAGCTGGTCGGATAGAGCATTTCCTGCATGCCGGGGCCGCCCTTGGGGCCTTCGTAGCGAATGACCACCACGTCGCCGGCCTGCACTTTTTCGCCGAGGATGCCGTCGGAGGCGTCTTCCTGCGACTCGAACACTTTCGCCTTGCCGGAGAATTTCCAGATCGACTCGTCGACCCCGGCGGTTTTGACGATGCAGCCCTTTTCGGCAATGTTGCCGAACAGCACCGCGAGTCCGCCGTCCTGACTGAACGCGTGGGCGCGGTCGCGGATGACGCCGCCGCTGCGGTCGAGATCGAGTTCCGGCCAGCGTTTGTCCTGACTGAACGCCTGTTGCGTCGGCACCCCGCCGGGGGCGGCGCGGTAGAAGTCGGACACGGCGGCGTCGTGGGCGCGCGTCACGTCCCAACGCGCCAGCGCGTCGCCGAGCGAACGGGCATGGACGGTGGGCGTGTCGCGGTGCAGGAGTCCGGCGCGGTCGAGTTCGCCCAGAATGCCCATCACGCCGCCGGCGCGATGCACGTCCTCCACATGCACGTCGGCCACCGCCGGCGCCACCTTGCACAGACAGGGCACGCGGCGCGAGAGGCGATCCACGTCCTTCATGGTGAAATCGACCCCGGCCTCGCGCGCGGCGGCGAGCAGATGCAGGACGGTGTTGGTGGAGCCGCCCATCGCCACGTCGAGGCTCATCGCGTTCTCGAACGCCTCGAAGCGCGCAATCGAGCGCGGCAGCACCGATTCGTCGCCCTGTTCGTAATAGCGCCGCGCCATGTCGACGATCAGCCGTCCGGCCTCGCGGAACAGGTTTTCGCGTTCGGCGTGGGTGGCGACCAGCGTGCCGTTGCCGGGCAGCGATAGGCCGAGCGCCTCGGTGAGACAGTTCATCGAATTGGCGGTGAACATCCCCGAACATGAGCCGCAAGTCGGACAGGCGCCGCGCTCCACCGCCTCGATTTCCGCGTCGGAGCAGTTCTTGTCCGCCGCCTTCACCATGGCGTCGATCAAATCGAGCGAGAGCACTTTCGTTTCCCACTTCACCTTGCCGGCCTCCATCGGCCCGCCGGAGACGAAAATCGCCGGAATGTTCAGGCGCAGCGCCGCCATCAACATGCCCGGCGTCACCTTGTCGCAATTGGAGATGCACACCAGCGCGTCGGCAGTGTGGGCGTTGGCCATGTACTCGACCGAATCGGCGATCAAGTCGCGCGACGGCAGCGAATACAACATGCCGCCGTGTCCCATGGCGATGCCGTCGTCGATGGCGATGGTGTCGAATTCCTTCGCGACGCCGCCCGCCGCCTCGATTTCACGCGCCACCAGTTGGCCGAGGTCTTTCAGATGCACGTGGCCGGGTACGAACTGCGTGAAGCTGTTGGCGACGGCGATAATCGGCTTGCCGAAATCCCCATCCTTCATGCCAGTGGCGCGCCACAACGCGCGCGCCCCCGCCATGTTGCGTCCGGTGGTGGAAGTGCGGGAACGATATTCGGGCATGGAAGGCTCCGGTCGGGCGATTGGAAAGGCGGCGATTTTAGCCCTCTGAGGCGCGAATCTGAAACGCCTGCCCATCCTCCAGCCGCACGGCGGTAAGGGCGCCGCCCCAGACATACCCCGAATCGAGCGCGATGAGGCCGGGTTCGCGGTAGAAGCCGAGCGCCGACCAATGGCCGCAAACGATGGTGTGGGTGCGGCTGGCGCGCTGCGGCAGGGCGAACCACGGCAGCGTGCCTTCCGGGGCTTTGTCGGGCGGGCCTTTGGCGCGCATCACCATGCGACCGTCGAGGGTGAGGAAACGCATCCGGGTGAAGGCGTTGACGATGACGCGCAGCCGTCCCCAACCCTTCAGACCGCGCTCCCAGTGGTCGGGGCGACTGCCGAGCAGATGCAGGAGGAATTTCTTGCTGTCCTTGCCGGTGAGCATGTCCTCGACTTCGCTGGCCAGCGCCAGCGCCTTCGGCACCGTCCATTGCGGCAGCAGGCCGGCGTGGACGAGCACGTGCTGGCCTTCGACATGCAGCAGCGGGCGGTGGGCGAGCCAGTGCAGCAACTCGTCGCAATCGGGCGCTTTCAGTACTTGGTCGTAAGTGTCGCCCTCGTTGCTGCGCTTGAGTCCGGCACGAATCATCAGCAGGAACAAATCGTGATTGCCGAGCACTACGGTGGCGGCGCCGCCGAGGCGGGCGACGAAGCGCAATGTTTCCAGCGATTCCGGGCCGCGATTGACCAAATCGCCCACCAGCCACAGGCGGTCGGCCACCGGGTCGAAGGCGCAGACGTCGAGCAGCCGCCGCAAGGCGCTGTAGCAGCCTTGAACGTCGCCGATTGCGTAGGTCGCCATGTCGTCGTCTTGGCGCGTCAGACGAACACCGGTTCGGGTTCGAGTTCGACGCCGAAGCGCGCGCGCACGTCGAGTTTGATGTGGTCGGCGAGCCGCATCACGTCGGCGCCGATGGCACCGCCGTAATTGACCAGCACCAGCGCCTGATTTTCGTAGCAGCCGACCGGGCCGAGGCGGCGTCCGCGCCAGCCGCAACGGTCGATGAGCCAACCGGCGGCGAGTTTTTCGCTGCCGTCGGGCTGCGGGTAGTGCGGCATCGTGGGATGCTCGGCGAGCAGCGCGGCGCAACGGTCGGCGGCGACCACCGGGTTCTTGAAGAAGCTGCCGGCGCTGCCGAGTTTGGCCGGGTCGGGCAGCTTGCGCTGGCGGATTGCCGCCACGACGTCGGAGAGTTGCAGCGGCGTCGGCACGATGATGCCCTGCGCGGTGAGTTCCTCGGCGATGTCCTTGTAAGTCTTGCGCGGCAGCCACACGCGCGGCAGGCGAAAACGCACCGAAGTCACCAGCCAGCGCCCCGGCTCGCGCTTGAAAATGCTGTCGCGGTAGCCGAAGCGACAGGCGGCGGCGTCGAACACGCGCGCCTCGCCGCTCGTCATGTCGAGCGCATGAACGGATTCGATGCGCTCGCCCACTTCCAGCCCGTAAGCGCCGATGTTCTGCACCGGCGCAGCGCCGACCGTGCCCGGAATCAGGGTCAGGTTTTCCAGCCCCAACCAGCCCTGCTTCAGCGTCCAGCGCACGAAGTCGTGCCAGTTCTCGCCCGCGCCGGCTTCGACGACGATGGCGTCGTGAGTCTCGCCGATTTTCTCCCGTCCGGCGATTTCCACTTTGAGCACGGTTCCGAGCTTGCCGCCGCGCAGCACGAGGTTGCTGCCGCCGCCGAGCACCAGCGCGATTCTGTTCTCGCCCTGTTCTTCGATGACGGCGCGTGCATCCTCGGCGGTGGTGACGCGCAGCAGCCGCGCCGCCCGCGCCGGCAGGCCGAAAGTGTTGAGAGGCGCGAGGTCGGCGTCGAGCTTTTCGGCAATCATCGCGTCATTCGGCGCTCATTCTGCGTTGAGCGCGGCAATCGCCCGCGTCACGTCGGCGGCCTGCGCCGCGCCCGCCAGCGTCGCGGCGGCGGCGAAATCGTCGCCGTTCCTGATGGCCGCCACCGCCTGCCCGGCCTCGCGCGGCGAGGCGAAGGCGCGGCTTTGCAGCAGCAGGCCGCCGTCGCCGTCGACGAGTTTGAAGTAGAACTGGCCGTCGGCCTCGCGGTATTGCTTGAATTGCGGCTTGTTCTGCGCCTTGGCGCGCACCGGCGCGCTCGCGGCGGGCAGTTGGTCGAGCCGGCGCAGGCCGACCGCCTCGCGCAGCCGGGCGATGAACGGCGTCGCGTACTTGGCGCGCAAGCGTTCGGCGCCGCTTTTCAGCACCTGCTCGATGCGTTGCGGCTCGGCAATCAAATCCTCGTAGCGCGCCCGCATCGGCGCGACGACCGCTTCGAGCTTGTCGTACAGCGCCTCCTTGGCCTCGCCCCACGCGATGCCCTCGGCGAAGCGTGTGCGCATCGTCGCCGTTTCCGCCGGAGTGGCGAAGGCCTGAAAAAGCTGGAACAGCGGCGAGCCTTCGGTTTGTTTGGCCTCGCCGGGCGCTTTCGAGTCGGTGACGATGGCGTAAATCAGCTTCTTCAACTCGGCGGGGCTGGCGAACAGCGGAATGGTGTTGTCGTAGCTCTTGCTCATCTTGCGCCCGTCGAGTCCGGGCAGCGTGGCCACGGCGTCGTCGACCGCCGCTTCCGGCAGCACGAAATGTTCGCCGTAGCGATGATTGAAGCTGGCGGCGATGTCGCGCGCCATCTCCAGATGCTGAATCTGGTCGCGCCCGACCGGAACCTTGTGGGCGTTGAACATCAGGATGTCGGCGGCCATCAGCAGCGGATACATGAACAGCCCCATCGTCACGCCCGCGTCGGCGTCCTCGCCCTCGGCGACGTTCTTGTCGACAGCGGCCTTGTAAGCGTGGGCGCGGTTGAGTAGCCCCTTGCCGGTGACGCAGGTGAGCAGCCAGGTCAGTTCGGGAATTTCGGGAATGTCGGACTGGCGGTAGAACCACACCTTCTCCGGCCTCAACCCCGCCGCCAGCCATGTCGCGGCGATTTCCAGCGTCGAACGCTGCACGCGCTCCGGCGAGCCGGTCTTGATGAGGGCGTGGTAATCGGAGAGGAAGTAGAAGCTCTCCACTTCCGCCTGCCGACTGGCCTCCACGGCGGGTCGAATGGCGCCGGCGTAGTTGCCGAGGTGGGGCGTGCCGGAAGGCGTGATGCCGGTGAGGATGCGAAGTTGGGGCATTGGCGTTGGGGGCAAAGTGCTGAAAGTGCGAGAGTTTAGCGCTATGCGAAGGGCTTTGCGCGCTTTTGGGGTGACAGGGTGAGCTTTATCGCGCTGAATTTTGTCGGGAATGGTTTGAATATTGCATTTCCAAAAAATGCCGATAAAATAGCTCTTGCGTCATACTTACGAGCAATCGTCATGTCCAAGCTCCCCTACACCGCCCGCAACGATCACATGTTCAAGCGCATCTTCGGCGATAGCCGGGATGTGAGCGACTTGACCGCGTTTCTTCAGGCGACGCTCGACTTGCCCGACGAGGATTACGAAGAAGTCACCATCGTCGACCCGAAACTTCACCCGGAGCGCCCCGACGACAAATGGGGCGTTCTTGACGTTCTGGTCAGGTTGCGTACCGGCAAGATGGTCGACATCGAAATTCAGGTCTGCGACCGTCCCGACCTGCGCGAGCGCGCCGTCTTTTACCTTGCGCGCATGGTCTCAAGCCAAATCGGCGCGGGCGAGGATTACGACCACATCAAGCGCACGATTAGCATCCTCATTACCGATTTTGTACTGGTAACCGACAGCGCGAGCTACCACAATTCATACATGCTGCGTGACGCACGCACCGGCTCGCAATTCACCGACTTGCTGGAAATCGTCACGCTGGAACTGCCCAAGTTGCCGAAGAACCCGGACGGCAGCAAAATGTGGCCGTGGTTGAAGTTCATCGACACCGACGAGAGAGAGGAATTGCTCATGCTCCCCGAAAAGAACCCGCAACTGAAGCACGCCGTCGGCAAGCTCATGGAGCTGACCGCCGACGAGCGCGAGCAGATGTTGGCCGAGGCGCGAGAGAAGGGTAGGCGGGATATTGCGGCGATGTTGAAGGGGGCCAGAATTGAAGG
>JAISSY010000137.1 GCA_031272995.1 Azoarcus sp. | reverse complement strand
AGCGCCAAAATCTCCCCCGGCTACCGCCTGCCCGCCAGCCACATCATCCACACCGTCGGCCCCATCTGGCGCGACGGC
Organism: Azoarcus sp.; assembly: GCA_031272995.1. Taxonomy (GTDB): domain Bacteria; phylum Pseudomonadota; class Gammaproteobacteria; order Burkholderiales; family Rhodocyclaceae; genus WRNU01. Next base: position 5,557 of record JAISSY010000137.1, on the reverse strand, counting down.
AAACAGGGCGAACCGGCGCTCCTCGCCTCCTGCTACCGCCGCTCGCTCGAACTCGCCGCCAAAGTCGGCCTCAAAACCATCGCCTTCCCCTGCATCAGCATCGGCGCCTACGGCTACCCCCCGGAAGAAGCCGCCCCCCTCGCCGTGCGCACCGTCAAGGACACCCTGCTCGGCCTGCCGGGCATCGCGGAAGTGGTGTTCTGCTGTTTTTCGGAGGAGGAGAAAAGGCGGTACGAGGCGCTGCTGAATAAAAAATAATGCCGTTTTGTTAATTTCTATGGAATAATAAGCCTACTTGCAAAATTAACCTGGTAGGTTATAATTCCGATGGAAAAACGAACCCCGCATTACAAACTGCCGCTAGTGAAAGCCTTGGTCGAAGCAGGAAAAATCGACACCACCTACTCGGCGCGAGAAGGCGCGACCGCACTTGGATTGGACTTTGCGGATGTCGTGGCAATCGTCAAAGCCCTCACCCCCGCAGATTTCTACAAAAGCATGACCACTTACGCCGACCACAAAATCTGGCAAGACGTATACCAGCCCCGAACCGAGGTTGGCGACGTTTATTTGAAATTGACCGTCCTGAACGAAGTGCTAATCGTCTCGTTCAAGGAGTTGTAACCATGAAATGCCCCGTTTGCGGCGCTGCTGAACTGATTCACGACACCCGCGACCTGCGATACACCTACAAAGGCGAAACGACTGTCATCCCGGCAGCGACAGGTGATTTTTGTCCGGCCTGCGATGAATCCATCCTCGATGCGAAGGAATCCGAGCGCGTCATGCGTGAGATGCGGGATTTCGCGCGTCAGGTCAACGCCTCCTACGTCGACCCCCGCTACATCGCCGACGTGCGCAAAAAACTCGCCCTCGACCAACGTCAGGCCGCAGAGTTGTTCGGCGGCGGCGTCAATGCCTTCTCGCGCTACGAAAACGGCAAAACCAAACCACCACTGGCGTTGGTGAAATTGCTCAAACTGCTGGACCGCCACCCCAACCTGCTCGAAGAAGTCAGGATGGCGTAAGCCGCGCAGCCTTACTCCTCCCCAACCGTCTCCCACCACGCCTGCGTCGCGCTCTCGCCGGGAACGAGCTTCTCACCCATGCGCGGCGTGAGCAGCCGCACGTCGCCCGCGCGCGCCGCCAAATCGGCAATCAGGCGGATGGATTCGTCCCAACGGTGGCGCGCGAGGTCGAATACGCCCCAATGCACGGGTACCAGCGCGCGTGCCCTCACGTCGCGGTAGGCGCGGATGACTTCTTCGGGAAACATGTGCGTCTTCGGCCAGCCCGGATTCCAGCCGTCGATTTCGATGAACGCCAAATCGAACGGCCCGTGTCTGGCGCCGATGTCGCGGAAATGCTCGCCGTAGCCGGAATCACCGCTGACGAAAACGCGATGCTGTCGCCCTTTGAGGGCATACGACGCCCACAGCGACCTGTTGCGCGTCGAGAGCGACCGCCCGGAGTAATGGATGGTGCGTTCGGCGGCGACAACGAGTCCGTCCAACTCGAAGGACTCGCCCCACGCGAGTTCGTGAACGCGTTCCGCCGGCACGCCCCACTTGCGCAGATGCGCGCCGACGCCGAGCGGCACGACGAAGCGCACATCGCGTCCGCGCAGAGCGCGCACGGTCGCGTATTCGAGATGGTCGTAGTGGTCGTGGGTGATGAGCACCAAATCGAGCGGCGGCAGTGCCGCGCGTTCCAGCGGCGCGGCGGTGAAGCGGCGCACGACGCCGGGCAGCGGAAAAGCGTTGCCGAACACCGGGTCGACCAGCAGCCGCTTGCCCTCCATCTCGATAATCAGCGACGAATGCCCAAGCCAGTAGGCGACCAATTCCGACGACGGGGTGGCGGCGAACGCCGACGCATCCAACTTCACCTTCGGCAGTTCCGCCTTGGGCGCGTTCGGATTGGGCAACACGAACCGCCACCGACTCGCATATCCGGGGCCGGTGGCGCGGTCGAAGTGATATTCCAGCGGTTCCGGGCTTTGAAACTCGCCATCCTTGAAGTAAGGCAGTTTTTCGTAGGCTGCCGTCTCCTCGGCCGACGGCACGTCGCCGAATTCCCGCAGCATCTGGCACCCTCCAAGCGCCGCCAACACGGCCAGAAACGCGCCCGCCCATAACGTCCGTTTCAGCCATCTGCGCGATTTCATCGCCTCACCCAAGCAGAATCACGCCCCACACCGCCGCAATCAGCGCCAGTGCGACGAATTGCGCGGCGCTGCCCATGTCCTTGGCGTTCTTCGACAGCGGATGACGCTCCGCCGAGATGCGGTCGACCACCGCCTCGATGGCCGAATTGAACAACTCGACGATAAGCGACAACAAACACACCGCAATCATCAACGCCCGCTCGCCCGCCGTCACCGGACAGAAGCAGGCGACCACGATTAACACCGCCGCCAGCGCCAATACCTGCCGAAACGCCGCCTCGCCCCGAAACGCGGCGATGAACCCGTCGCGCGAATACCCTGCGGCGGCGACGATACGAGCCAGCCCGGTAAGCCCCTTGGGGGGAAGATTGCTCATGCCGAAACCTCGGTAAACCGGAAAGCATGTACTTTACCGCACCCGTTCGCCGCTCGTGAGTCGCCGCGCTTGCGGTAAGCTGTCGCACCGCGCCGTTTCCGCTCGCCATGCCTTCCGAATTCGACCTCATCCGCCGCCATTTCACCAGTCCGATCGCGCACACCGCCCTCGGCGTCGGCGACGACGCGGCGCTGCTCGCGCCCGCATCGGGAATGCAGTTGGCGGTGACGACGGACACGCTGGTGGCGGGGACGCATTTCTTTGCAGACGCCGCGCCGCAAGATTTGGGCTGGAAGACGCTGGCGGTAAATCTCTCCGACCTCGCGGCGATGGGAGCGACGCCGCGTTGGGCGACGCTGGCGCTGACGCTGCCGGGGGTGGACGAGGCGTGGCTGACGGAGTTCGCGGCGGGGTTTTTCGAGTGCGCGGGACGCTACGGGGTCGATGTCGTCGGCGGCGACACCACGCACGGGCCGCTGGCGATGACGGTGACGGCATTTGGAGAAGTGCCGGCGGGGGCGGCGATTACCCGTGACGGCGGGCGGAGCGGGGACGATTTGTGGGTATCGGGGCAGCCGGGGTTGGCGGTGTTGGGGTTGGCGTGGCTGACGGATTCGGCGCTGCGCGCCGGGGCGAATGATTATTCGCCCCTACGGGCGTTACACCATCCGACGCCGCGCGTCGAATTGGGGACGGCGTTGCGCGGCTTGGCGCACGCAATGATTGACGTGTCGGACGGACTCGCGGGCGACCTTGGGCATCTGTGCGAACGCTCGCGGCTTGGTGCGACGCTGGAAGCCGGGGCGCTGCCGCTGGCGGCGTTACGCGCGCTCGGCGCCGGGGAGGTGCTGGCGCGGCGCTGTCTGCTCGCGGGCGGAGACGATTACGAATTGCTGTTCGCCGCGCCGGTCGCGGCGCGCGAGGAAATCGAAGCCATCGCGCGACGGCTCGACCTGCCGCTCACCCGCATCGGCCAACTGGAAGCGGTCGCTGGGCCGATTCGTCTGCGCGAGGCGGACGGCAGCGTGCACGAAATCGCCGCGTCCGGATTCGACCATTTCGGTTGAAACGGCTAACGCAAAGAGCGCGCGGCGCGGATAATCGCGTTTTTGTTTTCGCCCGACCCGCCATGCGGCCCGCCCACATCCTGTTCGACCTCGACGGCACCCTCATCGACTCCGCCGCCGCCATCCTCGCCAGTTACCGCACCGCTTTCGCCGCCTGCGGCGTGACGCCGGCGCGCGACATCGCGCCGGAAATCGTCGGGCCGCCCATCGCCGAAACGCTGCGAATGCTTACCGGCGGCGGCGACGCGGCGCTGGTGGAGCGCCTCGCCGACGCGTTCAAGCAAAGCTACGACGGCGGCGGCCTGCGCGAGACGCTCGCGTATGCGGGCATCGACGAGTTGTTGCGCCAACTGCGCGCGGCGGGCGCGACGCTGCACATCGCCACCAACAAACGCCTGCATCCGACGCGGCTGATTCTCGACCACCTTGGCTGGAGCGAGTTGTTCGAGACGGTTTACGCGCTCGACCTGTTCACCCCGCGCCTGCCCGACAAGGCGACGCTGATTGCGCGCCAACTCGCAGACCACGACATCGCGCGCGACGAGGCGGTCTACGTCGGCGACCGCATCGAGGACGGCGAGGCCGCCGAGGCCAACGCCCTGCCTTTCGTCGCCGCGACGTGGGGCTACGGCAGCCCGCGCGCCACGACGATGGGCGCACGCTGGCGCGCGGCGGCCACCCCGGCGGAACTTGGCCGTCTACTGCTGGAGGCGCAATGAGCAGCCGCCTGACGCTGGTCGTTCCGGGACTGGTCTGGCCCGCGCCGCTGACGCCGCGTCCGGCGCAGGATTTGCAACTGCCGGCGCTTTCATGGTTGCTTGGACGCGGACGGCGGCGAATCGGGCCAAGCGCGCATCTGGAAACGGAATTGGCGCATCTGTTCGGCCTGCCCGCCGACGCACCGCCGCTGGCCGCGCTGCGGCGGCAAGGCGAAGCCCACGCCGCCGCCACCAGCGCGTCGCACTGGCTGTGCGCCGACCCGGTGCACCTGTCGATTACCAGCGGCAACCTGCTGCTCGGCGATTTCGCCGCCGACGAAATCGACGCCGCCGAAGCCGCCGCGCTCGTCGCCACGCTCAACGAACATTATTCCGACCTCGGCGAGTTTTCCGCCCCGTCGCCGACACGTTGGTATCTGCGCCTCGCCGCCGCGCCCAATGTCGCTTTTTTCAACCTTGACGACACTGCCGGGCGACCGATGCAACATTTTTTGCCCACCGGCGCCGACGCGCGGCGCTGGCAGCGGGTGTTGAACGAGATACAGGTGGCGTTGCATGACCATCCGGTCAACAAGGCACGCGAAGCGGCGGGGAAACGGGCGGTCAATAGCGTGTGGTTTTGGGGCAATGCGCCCGCTTTTGTAGGGGCGAATAATTATTCGCCCAACACGATTCGCCAAACGCGGATTATTCGCCCATCGTGCCGAACGAAAAATGACACAAATGAATTGCGAGGCTCGCCGCCAATTCACCCGCCGCCCCGGCGCGCCAGATTCTCCACCGCCTCCCGCAACGGCGCATCCTCCGGCAGCGTCGCGGCGAAATTTTCCAGACTGGCGCGCGCGTTCGCGCTCATCGCCCGCGCCTCGACCTCGGGCGCGGCGGCTTCTTCCTTTGGCAACTCCACCTTGATTTTGATGCGTTCGAGCGCGTAGCCCGCCTGCGCGTAGCGTTCGAGCAGCGACGGAAGCATCTGCTTCACCCGCACCGCCATGGCGCTGCCGCGCGCGGCGACGACGAGCACGTCGTCCTTGAGATTGGCGACGCGGCAGGCGTGGGCGCAGGGCGCGGGCAGGGCGTCGGCGAGGATGGCCTGCATCCGCGCCAGACGGGCGGCGTGGTCTTGCAGGCGGGCGAGGGGGGAATCGCGGCCTACGTAACGATGTAAAAGTGTACTCATCGTGAGATGGGCTTCGGGTGGGGTGGCGTCGACATGATAAACTCGCCG
>JAISSY010000119.1 GCA_031272995.1 Azoarcus sp. | reverse complement strand
CGCGAGCTTGAAGAAAGGCGAGCAGCCGCTACGAACGCGCAAAAACAAGATTCAGACGGAAATCGCCAAGGCCGCCGCCAAGAGGCGACTGTCGGCGGAAGAAGTTTCCGTCCTGAACGTGCTTGTCGAGGACTTGGCCGACATGACGGCGCAAGACTGGCCGGAGGCCATCTTCGAGATGGCGGCGGACGTGGATGCCGAATTGCCTTGAACCCCACCCCAAACGCCAAGCCGCCCTGCCCGTGATGAACGGACAGGGCGGCTCGTAATCGAGGAAAGCGTAGCCTTACGCCGCTTTCGCCAGCACCGCCTTCATCTTCTGCATCGCCCGCGCTTCGATTTGGCGGATGCGCTCGGCGGAGACGCCGTATTCGGCGGCGAGTTCGTGCAGGGTGGCGGTGTCGCCTTCGCGCAGCCAGCGGCGCTCGACGATGTCGCGGCTGCGGTCGTCGAGGCTCGCCAGCGCGGCGCGCAAGCCTTCGTCCTGCAGGCGCGCGTGCTGCGCTTCTTCCAGCGCGGCGGAAGGTTCGGCGTGCGGGTCGGGCAGGTAGGCGATGGGGGCGAAATGTTCGTCCTCGTCGTCGGCGTTGGTTTCCAACGGCACTTCACGACCGCACAGGCGCGTTTCCATCTCCACCACTTCCTCCGGCTTGACGCCGAGGCGGGTGGCGATGTCGCGCACTTCGTCGCGGTTGAGGGTGGACGTGTCCTGCTTCATGCTGCGCAGGTTGAAGAACAGCTTCCGCTGCGCCTTGGTGGTGGCGATTTTCACCAGCCGCCAGTTGCGCACGATGAATTCGTGGATTTCCGCCTTTATCCAGTGAATGGCGAACGTCACCAGACGCACGCCGCGCGCCGGGTCGAACCGCTTGACGGCCTTCATCAGGCCGACGGTGCCTTCCTGAATGAGGTCGGCGTGCGGCAGGCCGTAGCCGAGATAACCGCGTGCGATGGACACGACCAGACGCAGGTGCGACATGACCAGTTGCCGCGCCGCGTCGAGGTCGCCGTGCTCTTTCAGGCGGGTGGCGAGCGCCACTTCTTCCTGTTCGGTGAGCATGGGCAGGCGATTGACCGAGCCGATGTACTGCTCGATGCTGCCCGTGGCGCATGGAACGGGTAACGACAGGGTGTTCATAGGTGTGTGTTGCCTCCTTTGCCGTGCGATTTTAGCACTCTCTGGCCGAGAGTGCTAAATGCGTTTAGAGTTGCCTCTACACGGTGACGGCATTGTGCAACGCAGCGACGTGAAGTGACGATGGAATAGTGCACGGAGAGGGTCGATTCACTCCCCTTACATTTCCCACAACCACGCCAACGGCGCGGCCAGATTGCGGTCGCCCTGCAGCGGGAAGGCGCTGTTGCCGGCGTGGAGCAGGACGCCGCCTTGCCAATCCGGGCCGGCTCGTTCCGCCAAACGGCGCAGGCCGTGGCCGTCGGCGGGGGTGACGGTGGCCGCGGCCTTGACTTCCACGCCCCAGGTTTGGCGGCCACGGGTGATGACGAAATCCACTTCTACCTTGTCCTTGTCGCGGTAATGCCAGAAGCGCAGGTCGGGGTCGACCGCTTCCGCTTGGGCAATCAGTTGCTGCGCCACGAAGGATTCCAGCAGATGGCCGAAACGGTCGCGGCGCGCGTTCCAGTCGGCGGCGCTCAAACCGGCGAGGGTGGCGGCCAAGCCGCTGTCCAACAGGTGCGCCTTGGGAGTTTTGATGAGCCGTTTGGCTTCGTTGCGGTGCCACGGCGGCAGGCGGCGCAGCAGGTAGAGCCGTTCGCAAATCGCCAGATAGTGTTCTACGGTATCGCGGCGTAAATCCAGTTCCTTGCCGAGGCTGGAAACGTTCAGCAATTCCGCCGTGCGCAGGGCCAGCACTTCAAGCAGGCGGGCGATTGCGGCGGTGTCGCGCACGCGGGCGACGTCGCGCACGTCGCGTTCCAGCAAGGCGCGCACATAGGCGCGATGCCACGCGCGAGCGCGGGATTCGGGACGCGACACCGCTTCGGGGAAGCCGCCGGCCACGACGCGGCGGGCCAAATCCTCGCCATCGGCGAGCGCCGTGGAAGACAGCGACGGTTTCAGCGCACCCGCCAACAAATCGCTCAGGAACCGACCCGGCGCGAACGCCTGCTCGGCGGCGGTGAGCGGATGTAGTTGCAGCACTTCCATGCGCCCGGCCAGAGAGTCGCCCAAGGTGGGAAGCAGCATCAAGTTGGCCGAGCCGGTCAGCACGAAACGTCCGGGACGGCGGTCGACGTCCACGGCCAGTTTCACGGCGCGCAGCAGTTCGGGCACGCGCTGGATTTCATCGAGGATGACGCGTGGCGGCAGGGCGGCGACGAACCCGGCGGGGTCGGCTTGGGCGAAAGTGAGCGTGGCGTCGTCGTCGAAGCTCAAATAGGCGTAGTCAGGCTCCAACGTGCGGGCCAGCGTGGTTTTGCCGCACTGGCGCGGGCCGAGCAGGCAGACCACGGGGGTGTCCTGCAAGGCGGCAAGCAAGCCGGTTTTCAGAAGGCGGGGAAAGATAGGCATGTTCGGGCACCGTCCAATTGCCGGTTATGGTGCCGTCTGATTGCCTGTTTGTAAAGCGTCTGATTGCCTGTTTAAGTTCCGTCCAATTGCCGGTTTAGATTTTGCAAAACCCGCTCACTTCCCCGTAAACACCGGCTTTCGCTTCTCGAAGAAGGCCGCCATGCCTTCCTTGTAGTCGGCGGTGTCGAGGAAGGCGAAGGCGCTGCGTTTTTCGGCTTCGCTCAGGGGGCGGTCGTGCATGAGGCGGGCAATCCATTGTTTGTGCCAGCTCGCCACCAGCGGCGCACCGGCGTTGATGCGGCGGGCGGCGGCGTGGGCTTCGCCGATGACGTCCTCGTCGGGGACGAGGCGGGTGAGCAAGCCTTTTTCGTAGGCTTCACGGGCGTCGAGGATGCGGCCTTCGAGGAGGATTTCCAGCACCACGGCGGGGCCGGCGAGCGCGACGAGGCCGGCCATTTCGCCCGGATACATCGAGAAGCCGAGCTTGCTGATGGGCGCGCCGAATTTGGCGGAGTGGCCGGCGATGCGGATGTCGCAGCAGCCGGCGATTTCCAGCCCGCCGCCGATGCAGGCGCCCTGTATGGCGGCGATGGTGGGTTTGGGGCAGGCGCGGATGGACTCCAGCGCGCGGGCGACCAATTCCTCGTGGTAGTGCATGGCGTCGTCGACGGTGGCGCGCACGGAGAGGAATTCCTTGAGGTCGCCGCCGGCGGCGAACGCCTTGTCGCCGTCGCCGCGCAGGACGATGCAGCGGATTTCGGACTCGGCGACGCAACGCTCGATGGCGGCGCGCAGGTCGCGCCACATGGCGGCGTCGATGGCGTTGAGTTTGTCGGGGTTGGACAGGGTGACGGTCGCGGTCTGGGCGGCGATGTCGACAAGTATTTGACTGCTCATGAAGGCTCTGGAAGAAATTTACGGTGGACGGGGAGGGGCGGCGCGCGGCGCGACCGGGGACGGAAGACTAAAAACCCTTGCAACCCTGCGAAAATACAGGTAAACCCGTCCCGGTATCGCGTTGCATCGACGCTTGTGCACAGGGTATCATCGCCGAAAAGCAGTCTTCTATAAGTCTGCAAATCACCGCAAAAAACCCGAGGCCGCGCAAGCGGCTGTTTTTTGCCCGTCAGTTCCCGCGTCGAGAGAGGTTCACCATGTCCAACGCCAAGCAACCCACTTATCCCCTGCCCGACCTCGCGGCGTGGACGAAGGCCGCATCGAAACACGCGCCGGAAGGCAAGGTCGAGAAGCTCGCCTGGACCACCCCGGAAGGGCTGACGGTGAAGCCGCTCTATACGAAAGCCGACGTGGAAGGGCTGCCGAACGTCGATACGCTGCCCGGCTTCGAGCCGTTCCTGCGCGGGCCGCAGCCGACCATGTACGCGGTCAAGCCGTGGACGATTCGCCAGTACGCCGGCTTCTCCACCGCCGAGGCGTCGAACGCCTTTTACCGCAAGGCGCTGGCGGCGGGCGGTCAGGGCGTTTCGGTCGCCTTCGACCTCGCCACCCACCGTGGCTACGATTCGGACAATCCCCGCGTTCTGGGCGACGTCGGCAAGGCGGGCGTGGCCATCGACTCGGTGGAGGACATGAAGATTCTGTTCGACGGCATTCCGCTCGACCGCATCTCCGTGTCGATGACCATGAACGGCGCGGTGTTGCCGATTCTCGCCGGCTACATCGTCGCCGCCGAGGAACAGGGCGTGGCGCAGGACAAGCTCTCCGGCACCATCCAGAACGACATCCTCAAGGAGTTCATGGTTCGCAACACCTATATTTATCCGCCGACGCCCTCGATGCGGATTATTGCGGACATCTTCAAGTACACCTCGGCCAACATGCCGAAGTTCAACTCGATTTCGATTTCCGGCTACCACATTCAGGAAGCGGGGGCGAATCAGGCCATCGAACTGGCGTTCACGCTCGCCGACGGGCTGGAATACGTGCGCACCGGCATCAAGTCCGGCATGGACGTGGACACTTTCGCCGGACGGCTGTCGTTCTTCTGGGGCGTCGGGATGAATTTCTATCTCGAAATCGCCAAGATGCGCGCCGCGCGCCTGCTGTGGTGGCGAATCATGAAGCAGTTCGAGCCGAAGAACGCCAAGTCGATGATGCTGCGCACCCACTCGCAGACTTCCGGCTGGTCGCTCACCGAGCAAGACCCGTACAACAACGTCGTGCGCACCACCATCGAGGCGATGGCCGCGGTGTTCGGCGGCACGCAGTCGCTGCACACCAATTCGCTCGACGAAGCCATCGCGCTGCCCACCGAGTTCTCGGCGCGCATCGCCCGCAACACCCAAATCATCATTCAGGAAGAAACCCACATCTGTAACGTCGTCGACCCGTGGGCCGGCTCCTACATGATGGAAAAGCTCACGCAGGACATGGCCGACAAGGCGTGGAGCCTCATCGAGGAAATCGAGGCGATGGGCGGCATGACGCAGGCGGTGGAATCCGGCTGGGCGAAGATGAAGGTGGAGGAATGCGCCACCGACAAGCAGGCGCGCATCGACTCCGGCAAGGATGTCATCGTCGGCGTGAACAAATATCGTCTCGACAAGGAAGACCCGGTCGAAATCCTCGAAATCGACAACAACGCCGTGCGCGAGTCGCAAATCGCGCGCCTGAAGCAAATCCGCGCCAGCCGCGACACGGCGGCGGTGGAAGCGGCGCTGGCGGCGCTGACGAAATGCGCCGAAACCGGCGAAGGCAATCTGCTCGACCTCACCGTGAAGGCGGTGCGGTTGCGCGCCACCGTCGGCGAAGTGTCGGATGCGCTGGAAAAGGTGTTCGGGCGCTATCGCGCCAATCCGCAGGCCGTCTCCGGCGTTTACGCCGCGGTGGTGGAAGCCGACGAGGACTGGAAATCGCTCAAGGCCGACATCGAAGCCTTCGTCGCCGAAGAAGGCCGCCGTCCGCGCATCATGATTGCCAAGCTCGGACAGGACGGCCACGACCGCGGCGCGAAGGTGGTGGCCTCGGCCTTCGCCGACCTCGGCTTCGACATCGACATCGGGCCGCTTTTCCAGACCCCGGAAGAAGCGGCGCGTCATGCGGTGGAAAACGACGTGCACGCGGTCGGCTGCTCCAGCCTCGCCGCCGGGCACAAGACGCTGGTGCCGGAAATCATCCGCGAACTGAACAAGCTCGGCGCGAGCGACATCGTGACTTTCGTCGGCGGCGTCATTCCGGTGCAGGACTACGACGCCCTGTACGCGGCGGGCGCGAAGGGCATCTTCGGGCCGGGCACGCCGATTCCGGTGTGCGCCCGCGAAGTGCTGGCGCAAATCCGCGCCGCGCGCGCCTGAGCGCCGGGATGCGAGCCATGTCGAGTCGTCTTCTGTCCCCGTTCCTTGCGCTCTGCATTTGTTGCGCATTGCCGGGCACGGCGAGCGCCGCTGCGTCGGCGCTGGTCGCGCGGCTCGACGAACTGCCTGCGTCGCCGACCGTCAACCAGTTCTACGCCTTGCCGCTCAAAGTCAGCGACGCCAACGGCGTTGCGCTTGCCGGGCTGAAACTGCAAATCCGCGGACGGATGCCCGAACATTCGCATGGCTTGCCGACGGCGCCCCGCATCGTCGACCAAGGCGAAGGGCGCTATCTGATTGAAGGTTTGAGTTTCAACATGCCGGGACGATGGGTAATCGAAATCCTGCATGACGGCGAGGCGGTGCTTCGCCAGGAACTCACGGTGCGGTTCTAGGCCACCATGTCGCGGATACTGACAGGCGGTTGCGCGCTGGTCGTCGTGCTGCTGCTCATTTTTCTGCTGCCTTCGCATCGCGTCCATGCCGTGAGCGCGCACTCCGGGTGGTCGGAAGATGAGTTGGCCGCTCTGCGCAATCTGCG
>JAISSY010000003.1 GCA_031272995.1 Azoarcus sp. | reverse complement strand
CGGCCACTTTCGATAAATACACCGCCGCGTTCGCGCCGGATTTGTCGGTGCTCGATTTTCTCGACGCGCAGCCTGAATTCACCACGCCGATTTGGGATTACCTCGCCGGGTTGGTCGATGACGAGCGCGTCGCGGACGGGCGCGCCATGCTCGACGAGTGGCGCGACGTGCTGCAAAAGGTGGAGGCGCGCTACGGCGTGGATGCCGCGACGGTGGTGGCGGTGTGGGGGGTGGAGAGCAACTTCGGGCGCAGCCTTGGCAAGCGACCGTTGCTTACCTCGCTTGGTACGCTCGCTTGCGCCGGACGGCGGCAGGATTATTTTCGTGGCGAATTTCTGTCGACTTTGAAAATCATCGACGAGGGCAGCATCCCCGCCGAACGACTGAACGGTTCGTGGGCGGGGGCGTTCGGGCAGACGCAGTTCATGCCGTCTACCTTCTTGCGCCTCGCGGTCGATTTCGACGGCGACGGGCGACGCGATTTGGTCGACAGCGCCCCGGACGCGCTCGCTTCCACCGCCAACTTTCTCGACAAGGGCGGCTGGCGCAGCGGCGAGACCTGGGGATTCGAGGTGGTGCTGCCGGCGGGGTTCGACGCTTCGGTGGCGGGGCGCAAGAACAAGCAGCCGATGGCGACGTGGGTCGCACGCGGCGTGAAACGCGCCGACGGGCGGGCGCTGGAGGCCGACGGGCCGGCGCGCGCCCTGTTGTTGCCCGCCGGACGCGAAGGGCCGGCCTTTCTCGTCGGCAAGAACTTCGACGTCATCTACGGCTACAACGCTGCCGAAAGCTACGCGCTCGCCATCGCGCATCTCTCCGACCGCCTGCGCGGCGGCGGCGGTTTCAGGACGCCGTGGCCGACCGACGACGCCGGCACTTCGCGCGCCGAGCGCCGCGAGTTGCAACAATTATTGATTGCGCGCGGTCACGACATCGGCGAGCCAGACGGCATGATCGGCGCCAAGACGCGGCGCGCCATCGCGCAGGAGCAGGAAGCCCGTGGCCGCACGCCGGACGGGCGCGCCGGACAATGGATTCTGCGCGCGCTGCGCACACCCGAAAAAACGCAGTGAGCGACCGAGCGGGGCGGGCGGCCTTCCCGCGCTACGCTTTCCAGTTTCGCGCCGGAATGCCGTTCAGGAAGCGGGATTTGACCTTGCGCAACAGCGTCGGGTTGTTGGCGGTTTTGTTGCCGAGCGCGATCAGGTGTTCGACGCCCTGCGCCTTGTCGAGCGCGTATTCGCCCGGCGAGGCTTGCGCGTCGATGCGCAGGAAACGGTCTTCGCCCAACAACTGCCCGGTCTGCTCCAGCGTGGCGTCCACCTGCGCGTTCGAGAACAGCGAGATGAGCGCGACGTTCCAACCGGCGACGCCGGACGAGCTGAAATCCTTGACCGTGAAGGATTCGGCGGTGGTGCCGATGCTCAGGATGTCGATGCGATCCAGCGGCACGTCGAGGTAGCCGACCGCTTCGGCGATGGCCGCCATCGTCGGGCAGTTTGCCCACACGCCGCCGTCGAGATATAGCCCGTTGGCGATGTTGGTTTCGACCGTCGCGCCCTGAAAGTAGGTCGGCGCCGCCGCCGTCGCCAGCGCGACTTCGACCGCGCTGGTGTTGCGATCCGCTTGCAGGTTCAATTCCGCGATCGGGGTGCGAAAGACGTGGCAGCGACCGCTGACCGCGTCGTAGGCGGGGACGACGAGACGGCAGAGGGAATCGCCCAAGGCGCGGGTCGGGGCGCCGTCGGGAAAGTAGGCGTCCTGTATGGCCTTGCGTAGCGGGTCTTGCGAATACTTCGGGCCGACGAAAAGCTGGCGGAAGCCTTGCCAGAGGGTCTTGACCCATCCGCCGACCGGGAAAATCTCGGCGCCGCGTTCGCGGTAGAACTTGAGCATTTGGCCGGGCGTCCGTCCCATCCCCAACCCCACCGCCAGAATGCCGCCGGTAGACGTTCCCGAAACCAAATCGAAATGGCGCGCGATCGGCTCGCCGATGGCGTCCTCCAGCGTCGCCAGCACCGAGGCGGTGAAAGCGCCTTTGACGCCGCCGCCGTCGAGCGCGAGGATGCGGAACGACGAACCTTCCGACACCCGTCCCTTGATCAGGGGCAGCCGCGCCAGTTGCGACGCCACCGCCTCGACCAGTTCGTCGACGTTCTCGCCGCTGGCGACTTGCCGGTTGGTTTCGAGGCTCAGGCCGTTGCGCAGCCCGGCGAGCGCGGCGTCGGCGCGCTTTTCCACCAAGCCCTTGACCGCGCCGCCGAAACCGCCGAGCAGGAACGCGGGCAGATTGCGGCTTTGGGCGATGGAAAACTCGATTGGCACTCCCGACAGTTCGCCTCTCGTGTCCCAGTGACGCCCGGCGATGGCGACGAAGGCGTCGCAGTTGTCCGCCGTCCACCGGCGCAGGTTTTCGAGGCTTTGCTTTTCGTCGCCGACTTCCGGTTCTTCGTAAACCTTGCAGTAGCGGCGATAGGCGACGCATTTGTCGGCTTCGTCGGGGAATTTCGACCACAGTTTGGAGATGGCCAGAGTCAGGCAATCCTTGCGCTCCGCGCCCGCGTTCGCCTTGTGGTACTTTTCGGCTGCATCCAGCAGCGCCTGAGTGAAATGCGGATGCGCGCCGTGGACGATGTAGCCGCCGCGTTCGAACACCGCCGCGGCGAATTGCCGCACGAAAGCGAGGATGGAAGCGCGTTGCGCGTCGGTGGCGTCGTCGTGTATCGCCCCCGACAACCAGACGCGGATACCTTTGAGAGATT
>JAISSY010000176.1 GCA_031272995.1 Azoarcus sp. | reverse complement strand
TACCGCGCCGAACATACCGCCGTGCTCGCCGCCGGCAATCTCGACAACTTCATCGCCGGCGCCACGGCGCAGCGTAGCGCCTACGGCGAGGAAATCGCCGACGTTTTCGACTTCGACATCGGCTTCTGACGCGACATGGACGCCTTTTACTTCGACGGCAAAAGCTCGCGCCGCCAGCCGGTGCGGCTAACCGCCGGCAACGACGGGCTGCTCGTCGCGGGCGAAACCGTCACGCGCGCCGTCGCGACGGCGGACATCCGCGCCTCCGAACCGCAAGGCCGAGCCCCGCGCACCTTGCGCTTCGCCGACGACGGCGGGTTTTGCGAAGTCGAACAGGGCGCTGAACTCGACGCGCTGCTCGCGGCGCTCGGACTGCGCGATTCCGCCGTTGTGCGGCTGCAAAGCCGTTGGCGTTGGGTGTTCGGCGCGCTCGTCGTCACTGCCGCCGTGCTGTTCGCCGCCTATCGGTGGGGACTGCCGTGGGGGGCGAAAGTCGTCGCGCCGCATGTGCCCATCGCCACCATGAACGTCATCTCCGAACAGGCGTTGCAGCAACTCGACGGCTTCATTTTCCAGCCCTCCGCCCTGCCGGAAGCGCGCCGTCGCAAGCTCACCGACGCTTTCCACGCCCTCGCGGCGGAGGAACCCGAACTCGCACCCTACGGCGACCACCTCACGCTGGTTTTCCGCGCCGCGCCCAAGCTCGGCCCCAACGCGTTCGCGCTGCCCGGCGGGCAGGTGGTGCTGCTCGACGAACTGGTCGAAATGCCCGGCATCGACGACGACGAAATCCTTGCCGTCCTCATGCACGAACTCGGCCACCTCGCCCAACGCCACGGCATTCGGCAGCTCATCCAATCCTCGGTGGTCGGCGCTTTCAGCGCCGCATGGTTCGGCGACATCTCCGCCGCCGCCGCAGCGGTCAGCACCGCGATGCTCAGTTCCGGCTACTCTCGTGACATGGAACGCGAGGCCGACGCCTACGCCGCCGCGACGTTTCGCCGTAAGGGGCTGTCGCCAGCGCCGCTCGCCGACGCGCTGGAAAAACTGGAAGCGTTCTACGACGCAAAAAACCGCCGTCCCGACCGCGAAGGCAAGGACGGCGATTTTCTCGACTGGCTCTCCTCGCACCCGGACACCGCCGAGCGCGTCCAGCGCCTGCGCGCCGCGAACTAGCGCATGTCGAACAACTCCTGATGGAAATGTTCGGCGTCGTACCCGGCGGCGACCAGCCCTTTCTTCAACGCCTGCCCGAAGCCCGCCGGGCCGCAGAACCATAGCGAGGCGTCTTGCCACTGCGGCACGGCGGCGCGCAGTTTGGCGGCGTCGAAAAAGCCGTCGCGGTCGCTGTCGACGACGTGCAGCGTCACGCCCGACGCCTCGGCGAACTGGCGCAGGTGCGCGAGCGAGGATTCGTCAGGGCTCTTGGCACTGTAGAACAAATCCACCGCTTGCTTGGTCTTGCCGGCTTGGGAGAGTTCCTCCATCCGCGCCATGAACGGGGTGATGCCGATGCCGCCCGCCACCCAGATCTGACGCGGTTTGTCGCTCTCGAAGCGGAAGCAGCCGTAGGGGCCTTCGACGGTGGCGCGCGCGCCCGGCTTCACGGTTTGCGCCAGAACGTTGGTGTAGTCGCCCAGTTCCTTGACGTGGAAACTCAGCCGACCGTCCTTCTTCCACGCCGAGGAGATGGTGTAGGGATGCGCCTGCTCGCCGTCGTCGAACTTGACGAAGGCGAATTGGCCGGCGGCGTGACCGTCCCAACGGTCTTGCGACAGGCGGATGTCGAGTCGCACCACGGCGTTAGCGTCGTTTCGTTGCAGCGCCTCGACCACGCCGAGAACGCGGCGATGATGGCCGATACCGCGAAACAGGCTCGCCAGCGCGCCGAACGTGCCGCCGACCAGCAACAGCGCCATCACCCAACCGATTGGGGTGCTCCAGTAGCCGATTTTCATCAGCACGACGCTATGGAAAACGAACAGCAGATAGGCAATCGCCAGCAAACGGTGCGTGGTAAAGAAATGCTTGTAGGGGAAGCGTTTGATGAGCGCGATGATCATCAGCACCGCCGCGACGTAGAACGTCCATTCGCCGATGGTTTCGGCGGAGCCGTGCATCTGGCGCGCGAACGACTCGAAAACGCCGAGATCCACCTGCTGCATCGCGCCGCCGCCGCCGCGTTGGGGACGCGGGCCGCCGAGCGCCAACCATTTCGGCACTTTGGCCCACAGCCAGTGCACGATGCTGACCACCAGCGCCGAAATGCCGAGCCATTTGTGCAGCCGGTAGCTCTTGTCCAGCCCACCGAGCCACGGCTCGATGGAAACCGGCCGCAACGCCAGCACCATACCGACGCTCATCGCCCCCATGGCGAGAATGCCGGTGAAATTGATGATGGCGGAGCGCGCGCCGCGAAAATCGTAGGTCTGCGCCCACGGCTGCTCGGCGAACAACCACAGCAGGGTGAGTCCGACGGCCAGCACGGCATATGTCCACTTGATTTTTTTCATGACGGGGATTCCTGTTGCTTGAAAGACGGGGCGCAGTTTAACGGCCGGACGTTGGGTCGAACGTATACGAAATGTATTGATATGTAGCCAACGTCTGCCGAAGCCATTGCCAGCCCCATGTTAAGATTCAGGCATTTCCGCTTCCCGCTTGGGTTTCAAGCATGATCCACATAGTAGTTAACGGTCAATCCGAAACCGTCGTAGACGGCGCCACCGTGCTGGCGCTGCTCGAAGCGCGCGGGCTGGCGGGCAAGCGGCTGGCGGTGGAGTTGAACGGGGAAATCGTGCCGCGCGGGCGGCATGGCGAGACGAAGCTGGCCGAGGGCGACGTGCTGGAAATCGTCGTCGCGGTGGGCGGCGGCTGAATCGGCTTTCTTTTTCGGGTTGGACACATGAACGATGCTTTGACGATCGCGGGCAAAAACTATGGCTCGCGTTTGCTGGTCGGCACCGGCAAATACAGGGATTTCGCGCAGACGCGCGCGGCGCTCGACGCCAGCGGCGCGGAAATCGTCACCGTGGCGGTACGGCGGGTAAACATCGGCCAGAACGCCGACGAACCCAACTTGCTCGACTTCCTGCCACCGGACCGTTTCACCATCCTGCCCAACACCGCTGGCTGTTTCACCGCCGAGGAGGCCGTGCGCACGCTGCGGCTGGCGCGCGAACTGCTCGACGGGGCGGCGCTGGTGAAGCTCGAAGTGTTGGGCGATGCCGCTTCGCTCTATCCAAACATGCCGGAAACGCTGAAAGCCGCGGAAACGCTGGTGAAAGACGGTTTTCAGGTGATGGTCTATTGCGCCGACGACCCGATACAGGCGCGTATGCTCGCCGACTTGGGCTGCGTGGCGATCATGCCGTTGGCCTCGTTGATCGGCTCCGGCATGGGCATTCTCAATCCGTGGAATCTGGGGCTGATTCTGGAGCGCATCGACGTGCCGGTCATCGTCGACGCCGGCGTCGGCACCGCGTCGGACGCCACCATCGCCATGGAACTGGGTTGCGACGGCGTGTTGATGAACACCGCCATCGCGCTGGCGAAGAACCCGCTGCGCATGGCGAACGCGATGAAACTGGCGGTGGAGTCCGGACGCGAAGCCTTCCTCGCCGGTCGGATGGCGAAAAAAACCTACGTCGCCGACCCCAGTTCGCCGCGCGCGGGGTTGATCGGTTCATGAGCGGAGGGGAGCCTGTAGGGGCGAATAATCATTCGCCCTCCGGCGGCGAAAAGCCTTGGGCGAATAATTATTCGCCCCTACAGACGTCGGCTGACGGGACGGGTTCGCGATTTTCCAGCCGTTCGATTCGCAGTTACGTGCTGCGGCAGGGACACATGTCCCCGGCGCAGAAGCGTTTTCTCGACGAGATGATGCCGAAAATCGGCATCCCCTACGCCGCCGCGCCGCTCGACCTCGCGGCGGCGTTCGGGCGCGAGGCAGCGAAAATTTTCGAGATCGGCTTCGGCATGGGCGAAACCACGGCGAAAATCGCCGCCGCGCATCCGGAAATCGACTACCTCGGCGTCGAGGTGCACAACCCCGGCGTCGGCGCGCTGTGCAAGCTGGTAGCGGAAAACAGCCTCGCCAACGTGCGCATCGTCCAGCACGACGCGGTGGAAGTGCTGCGCGACATGATTCCCGACGGCGCGCTCGCCGCCGTGCATGTTTTCTTTCCCGACCCGTGGCGCAAGGCGCGGCACTACAAGCGCCGCCTGATCCAGCCCGATTTCGTCGCGCTGGCGGCGCGCAAACTCGCCCCCGGCGGCTATCTGCATTGCGCCACCGATTGGGAAAACTACGCCGAGTGGATGCTGGACGTGCTCTCGGCCAGCGCGCTGGAAAACACCGCCGACGGCTACGCGCCGCGCCCGCCGCATCGTCCGCTCACCAAGTTCGAGCAGCGCGGCTTGCGGCTCGGACACGGCGTGTGGGATTTGCTGTTTCGACGTCCGTCGAATCCTGAAAAGGAAACCACGTCATGATAGGTGGATTGTTCTCGCTCATCGCCGGCTTCTTCCGATTGCTGTGGCGCTTCGTCGATGCCGTGCGCCGCATCGTTTTCAACTTGATTCTGCTCGCGATTCTGATCGCGGTCGTCCTCGTCTGGCTGCATCCGGACGAAACCGTCCCTCGCGGCGCGGCGCTGGTGCTGCGGCCAAGCGGGCAGTTGGTGGAACAGACGACCATGGAGCCGTCGCTCGCGCAACTGTTCGCCGAAGGGCGCGAGCAGGAAACCAAACTCGCCGATTTGATCGACGCCGTCCACGCCGCCAAGGAAGATTCCCGCATCAAGATGCTGGTGCTGGAAACCGACGACCTCGACGCGGCGAGCTTGTCCAAGCTCGCCGAACTGCGTGCCGCCATCGCCGACTTTCGCGGCAGCGGCAAGCCGGTGCTGGCGCGCGGCGAACGGTTCGAGCAGGGAACGTATTACCTCGCCTCCATCGCCGACGAAATCCACCTCGCGCCGGACGGCTTCGTGCTGCTGCCGGGGCTGGCGGCCTACAACACTTATTTCCGCGACGCGCTCGACAAGCTCGGGGTCAAGATGCACGTGTTTCGCGTCGGCGAGTACAAATCCGCCGTCGAACCCTTCGTGCGCAACGACATGTCGGAGGAAGACCGCGCCGCCACGCTTGAATTGCTCGACGGCCTGTGGAAGCGGCTGCGCGAGGACATAATCGCGGCGCGCAAGCTGACCCCGGAGGGCTTCGACGACTACGTGACGCACTTCGACGCGGCGATGAAGGCGGCGAACGGCGACACCGCCAAGGCGGCGCAGACGGCGGGGCTAATCGACCGTTTCTCCACCCGCGACGAATGGCGGGCGCGCATCGTCGAGAGCTTGGGCAAGAAGGACGACGGCAAGGATTTCACCCGCATCGACGCGCGCAAATATCTCGCCGTCGTCAAGCGCGAACGCAAGGACGACGCGGCGAAAATCGCCGTGCTGGTGGCGCAGGGCGCCATCGTCGAAGGCGTCGACACCTCCGGCGCGGCGGTCGACGACAGCTTCGCCAAACTGTTGCGCGCGGCGCGCGAAAACGCCGCCGTCAAAGCGGTGGTGGTGCGTATCGACAGCCCGGGCGGGAGCGCATGGGCGTCCGAAGTCATTCGCGCCGAACTCGAACTCATCCGCAAGGCGGGCAAGCCGGTGGTGGCCTCGATGAGTTCGGTGGCGGCCTCCGGCGGTTACTGGATTGCCACCGGCGCCGACGAAATCGTCGCCGAACCGTCGACGCTCACCGGCTCCATCGGCATCTTCGGGCTGTTGCCCGAATTTTCGCAGCCGCTGGCCAAGCTAGGACTGAACGTCGATGGCGTCGCCACCGCGCCGCTGGCCGCCGCGCTCGACCCGCGCCGGCCGCTGGCGCCGGAAGCCGCCGACATCCTGCAATTGAGCATCGAAGACGGTTATCGGCGCTTCCTCGACGTCGTCGCCAAGGCGCGCAACATGAAGCCGGAAGAAGTCGATGCGATTGCGCGTGGCCGGGTGTGGAGCGGCGAGGAAGCCTCGAAACGCGGGCTGGTCGACCGTCTCGGCGGACTCGATTCGGCGCTCGACGCCGCCGCCAGCCGCGCCAAGCTGAAAAATTACACTGTCGTCTGGCCGAAGCCGGAGGTTGCGCCGATGCGCCAATTGTTGCGGCAATTCTTCGCTTTCGACGACGAACCCGGCGTTCTCGCGCCCTCGCAGGCCAGCCGCGTCGTCGACCGTCTCGTTGCAGACTTGAAACGCTTGACCCTGTGGAACGACCCACGACATATTTATGCTCATTGCTTGTGCGAGGCCCCATGAAACGTTTGTTTGTCGCCTTTTTTCTGCTTTTGTGCGCCGCGCCGCTGATGGCGGCCGAGGACGACTATCCGCTTGAAATCGCACGCGTCAACGCGCCGCGCGGCGTGCGCGTCGTCGCCATCAACAAGGGGCCGGCGACGGTGACGGTGCTTTTTCGCCTCAGCGGCGAAAGCATTGCGCCCGGCGCGGACAGACCGCGCGCCGAAGTCGTGTTGCCGGATTCGAGCCGCGAAATCGTCACCGTGTCGGCGCGACGTTGGGAACGGGTGCAATTCGATTTCCATCACGTCGTGGTGCCGGGCGACGCGTTCACGCCGCCCGACAAGGGTTACTTCTACCGCTTGCCGTTCCGCAAGGGTACACGCACGGAAGTGGTGCAAGCGCCGGGCGGAACCTTGACAACGCATATCGGCCCGCAGACGCTCAACGCCGTCGATTTCGCCGTGCCGGAAGGCACGCCGGTGACGGCGGCGCGCGAAGGCACGGTCATCGCGGTCAAGGACGATTTCACCGACGGACGCTTCGACCCGGCGCTGGAGGACAAAGCCAATTTCGTCGCCGTCATGCACGCCGACCGCGGCGTCGCCTATTACCTGCATCTAGCGCCGCACGGCATCGTGGTACGTCCGGGGCAACGAGTGAAAACCGGCGAAACTCTGGCGCGTTCCGGCAACACCGGTTACACCGCCGGGCCGCATCTGCATTTCGACGTGCGCCGCGCCGTGGTCAAAAGCGACGGCGAACTGATACAGGAATCCGTGCCGGTGGATTTCTACCGCCCATCGGGGGAAAAAATCTCCCTCCACGAGGGCGCGAAAATCGTCGTCGAGTGAAGCGGGGCTTCAGTCGAGGGCGCGCCAGTCCGGGCTGGAGATGATCGTGCGCATGACGCGCTGAATCAGCGTCGACATGTGCTCGCGGTTGATTGCGGGGTTGCGGATGGTGCGCAGCATCAGCCCCTCGAACATGGCGGCGACGACTTCGGCCATCGCCGCCAGCGTCTTCTCGTCGTCGCGCTTGCCGGCGGCCTGACGCGCCGCGCGCAGGTGTTGCATCAGATTGGCCATGCAACAACAGTCCGCCGCGTGCACGACGCGGGCGACTTCCTCGTTGCGCACCGCTTCGGAGAGGATTTCGAGCTGGAGCACGGCCTTGTCGACGTCGGTGACGTCCTTCACGCCGTCGCCGGAGAGCCGAACCATGGTTTCGCCGATGTCGCGCACGGCGCGCAACTCGGCCCACACCAGCACCAGCCGGTCGAGGTCGCGCTCGACGATGGCGGCGATGATCGCTTCCTTGTTGTCGAAATAGTGATAGATGTGACCGGCGCTCATGCCCGCCCGTTGCGAAATGCTCGCGATGCTGGCGCCATGAAAGCCGTCATCCCGGAAACATTGCGCGGCGGCGTCGAGAATTTGCGCCCGGCGCGCGGCGGCACGGCTACACTCGGAGGATGTGGCGGCGGCGGAAACGTCGTCCTTCATGGTCTTTCTGGTGAAAAAAAGGTGATGTTCAATGCAAACGATAGCTTGCGTCAGGACTTACCCTAACATAGAATGAACGTTCATTCTAGAACGTTCATTCAACTTCCGATATCCGGATTCCCCGCGAGAACACTCATGAATAAAAACATTCGCACGGCCGCCCCGTTCTTCGTGGCGTTCGTGAGCGCCACGACCCTCACCGCCTGCGGCGGCGACCAGCAGCAGGCGAGCGCGCCGCCCGCGCCGGCGGTCAGCGTCGTCGTCACCGCTTTTCAATCGGCGCCGCTGGTCTCCGAACTGCCGGGGCGCACGACGCCTTACATGGTGGCGGAACTGCGTCCGCAGGTGACGGGCATCATCCAGAAGCGCCTGTTCACCGAAGGCTCGACGATTAGCGCCGGCCAGACGCTCTACCAAATCGACCCCGCCACCTACCAAGCCGCCTACGACAGCGCCAAGGCCAATCTGGCGCGCTCCGAGGCCAATCTCTACAACGCCCGCATGAAGGCGGAACGCTACGGCGAACTGGTCGGCATCGAAGCGGTCAGCAAACAGGCCAACGACGACGCCGTCGCCGCGCTCAAACAGGCCGAGGCCGACGTCGCCGCCGCGCGCGCCGCGCTCGACAAGGCGCGCATCGACCTCGACTTCACCCGCGTCAAATCGCCGATTCCCGGCCACATCGGGCGTTCGCTGGTGACGCCGGGAGCGCTGGTCACCGCCAATCAGGCCGCCGCGCTCGCCACCGTGCAGCAACTTGACCCCATCTACGTCGATCTGACGCAATCGAGCGCCGATCTGCAACGCCTGCGGCGTGAAGTCGAAAGCGGCACCGTCTCGCGCAGCGACCACGGCACCATTCCGGTGCAGTTGTTCCTCGAAGACGGCAGCCAGTACGCGCTCGAAGGCGCGCTGGAATTCTCCGAAGTCTCGGTCGACCCCTCCACCGGCAGCGTCACCATGCGCGCCACCTTCCCCAATCCGAAGGGCGAGTTGTTGCCCGGCATGTACGTGCGCGCCCGCCTGTCGCAAGGCCAGTCCGAACAGGCCATCCTGCTGCCGCATGCGGCGGTGAGCCACGACCCGCGCGGACAGGCCACCGTGCTGGTGGTCAACGACAAGGACACGGTCGAAACGCGTCCGGTGCAGGTGCGCAATGTGCTCGGCAACAGTTGGGTCATCACCGGCGGGCTTGCCGCCGGCGAGAAGGTCATCGTCGAGGGCACGCAGAAAGTGCGCTCCGGCATGCTGGTGCGCGCCGAGGACATCAACACGCAAAACACTCAGGCCAAGGCGCCGTCCGCCGCTCCGGTCGTCGAATAAAAGGAGCGGTTCATGGCACGTTTTTTCATCGACAGGCCGGTTTTTGCCTGGGTCATCGCCATCATCATCATGATGGCGGGCATTTTGTCAATCACGAATCTGCCGGTGGCGCAGTATCCCCCGATCGCGCCGCCCACCGTGGTCATCAACGCCCAATATCCCGGCGCTTCCGCCAAGGCGGTGGAGGATTCCGTCACCCAGGTCATCGAACAGAAGATGACCGGCATCGACGGGCTGCTCTACATGAGTTCCACCAGCGACTCCTACGGTCGCGCCACGGTGACGCTCACTTTCGACGCCGACGTGAATCCCGACATCGCGCAAGTGCAGACGCAGAACAAGCTGCAACTGGCGCTGGCGCTGCTGCCGCAGGCCGTGCAGCAACAGGGCGTGCAGGTGGTGAAGTCGGCGCGCAACTTCCTGATGATCGTCGGCTTCGTCTCCAAGGACGGGCGCTACACCAACACCGACCTTGCCGACTTCCTGATCTCCAACTTTCAGGATTCGCTCACCCGCGTCACCGGCGTCGGCGAAGTGCAGGTGTTCGGCGCGCCCTACGCGATGCGCATTTGGCTGGATCCGGACAAGCTCAACAACTACCGCCTGACGCCGGGCGACGTGCGCAACGCCTTGCTGGCGCAGAACACGCAGGTTTCCGCCGGCCAACTCGGCGGCACCCCGGCGCTGCCGGGGCAGGGCTTCACCGCCACCATCACGGCGCAAAGCCGCCTGCAAACGGTGGAGGAATTCGAGGCCATCCTGCTGCGCAGCACCGAGGACGGCGGCGAAGTGCGCCTGAAAGACGTGGCGCGCATCGAATTCGGGCAGGAAAGCTACGGCTTCCGCGCCATGTACAACGGCCATCCTTCCGGCGGCATCGGCATCAAGCTCGCTTCCGGCGCCAACGCGCTGGAAACCGCCGACGCGGTGAAAGCGAAAGTCGAGGAATTGAGCCGATACCTGCCCGAAGGCGTCGACGTGGTTTATCCCTACGACACCACGCCGGTCATCCGCCTGTCGATCGAGGAAGTGGTGCATACGCTCGTCGAAGCCATCTTCCTCGTCTTTCTGGTGATGTTCCTGTTCCTCGAAAACATCCGCGCCACCATCATCCCGACCATCGCCGTGCCGGTGGTGCTGCTCGGCACCTTCGCGGTGATGGCGGCCTTCGGCTTTTCGATCAACACGCTGACCATGTTCGGTCTGGTGCTCGCCATCGGTCTGCTGGTGGACGACGCCATCGTCGTGGTCGAGAACGTCGAGCGCATCATGGGCGAGGAAGGTCTGTCGCCCAAGGAAGCCACCAAGAAGTCGATGGATCAGATCACCAGCGCCCTGATCGGCATCGCGCTGGTGCTGTCGGCGGTGTTCGTCCCGATGGCCTTCTTCGGCGGCTCCACCGGGGTCATTTACCGGCAGTTCTCGATCACCGTCGTCTCGGCGATGCTGCTCTCGGTGGTGGTAGCCATCGTGCTCACCCCGGCGCTGTGCGCCACCATCCTCAAGCGGGTGGAAAAAGGACACGAGGCCGGCGAAAGCAGTTGGTTCGGCCCCTTCTTCCACTGGTTCAACGGCATGTTCGCGCGCCGCACCGACCACTACGTGCGCACCGTCGGCGGCATCCTGCGTCACAAGGCGATTTTCCTCGGCGTCTATGGCGCAATCATCGCCGCCGTCGCCGTGCTGTTCCATGTGCTGCCGACTTCCTTCATCCCGGAAGAAGACCAGGGCATGATGGCAACGGTGGTGACGCTGCCCTCCAGCGCCACGCAGGAGCGCACGCTGAAAGTGCTCGCCGAAACGCGGCGCTATTACACGGAGCAGGATCCCGAAAAGGATTCCTTATTTTCCATGTTCAACATCGCCGGCTTCGGCTTCGGCGGCATCGGTCAGAACATGGGCATGACCTTCATCAAGCTCACCGACTGGAGCCAACGCACCAAACCCGAACAATCGGTGCATGCGTTCGCCAAGCGCGCCAACATGGCGCTGTCGCAAATCCGCGAAGCGCAGATTTTCGCCCTCGTGCCGCCCGCCGTGCTGGAACTGGGCAACGCCGGCGGCTTCGACCTGCAATTGCAGGATCGCGGCGGTTTGGGTCACGAGGCGCTGGTCGAGGCGCGCGGCCAGTTTCTCGCCATGGCAGCGCAGGATAAGCGCATGGCGGCGGTGCGTCCGAACGGCATGGACGACGCGCCCGAATTCACTCTCGACATCGACCACGCCAAGGCCGGCGCGCTCGGTATCAGCGTCGCGGACATCAACGACACGCTGTCCACCGCGTGGGGCGGCGCTTACGTCAACGACTTCCTCGACCGCGGGCGCATCAAGAAGGTCTACATCCAGGCCGAAGCCGCGGCGCGCATGACTCCGGAAGACCTCGACAAATGGTTCGTGCGCAACAAATCCGGGCAGATGGTGCCGTTCTCCGCCTTTACCAAGGCGCGCTGGACTTACGGCTCGCCGCGACTGGAGCGTTACAACGGCCAGCCCTCGCTCAACATTCAAGGGCAGGCGGCGCCCGGTTACTCCACCGGCGAAGCGATGCAGGCGGCGGAAGAAATCGCCGCCAAGCTGCCGCAGGGCATCGGCTATTCGTGGACGGGCGTCTCCTACGAGGAAATCCGCTCCGGCGCGCAAGCCCCGGCGCTCTACGCCCTCTCGGTGCTGGTGGTGTTCCTGTGTCTGGCGGCGCTCTATGAAAGCTGGTCGGTGCCGTTCGCGGTCATCATGGTGATTCCGCTCGGCGTGCTCGGCGCGCTCACTTTCGCCACCGGACGCGGCATGTCGAACGACGTGTATTTTCAGGTCGGCCTGCTCGCCACCATCGGCCTGTCGGCGAAGAACGCCATCCTGATCGTCGAATTCGCCAAATCGGAATACGAATCCGGCAAGGATCTGATTCAGTCCGCGCTGGCCGCCGCGCGCATGCGCTTGCGCCCCATCCTGATGACCTCGCTCGCCTTCGCGCTCGGCGTGTTGCCGCTCGCCAAGGCCACCGGCGCCGGCTCCGGGGCGCAGAACGCCATCGGCACCGGCGTGCTCGGCGGCACCATCAGCGCCACCGTTTTCGGTATTCTGTTCGTGCCGATGTTCTACGTGGTGATCAAACTCATCTTCAAAGACAACAAGGCCGCCGAGGACAATAAATCGGCGGACGACACTCTCGAAAAGGCAGTCAAACCATGACGAATCAACTTCGCCTCCTGAGTCTGGCGCTCGCCGCCGCGTTCGCGACCGGCGGCTGCACGATGGCTCCCAACTTCAAATTGCCGAGCCTGCCGGTTCCCTCGGCATGGACGGCGCCGTCTTCCACCGCCGAAGGCACGGCGGCGGCCGATCTGCCGTGGCGCGACTATTTCGCCGACGAGCGTTTGCGCAAGGTCATCGAACTGGCGCTGGAAAACAACCGCGACCTGCGCGTGGCGGCGCTCAACATCGAACGGGCGCGGGCGCTGTATCGCATCCAGCGCGCCGACCTCGCGCCGTCGGTCGACGCCAGCGGCGGCCAGAGCGCGCAGCGCGTGCCGGAAAGCTTGAGCCAGTTGCCGAGCGGCGAATCCTACGTGAGCCGCCAGTACAGCGGCGTGCTCGGCGCTTCGTGGGAACTCGATTTCTTCGGCCGCGTGCGCAGCCTGCGCGACGCGGCGCTGGAAAATTACCTCGCCACCGAGGAAGCGCACCGCAGCGCGCAAATCAGCATCGTCGCCGCCGTCGCCAACGCATGGCTGGCGCTCGCCGCCGATCACGAACTGCTCGACCTTGCGCGCCGCACTTACGACACGCAGCAAAAGTCGGTGGAACTCATCCGCAAGAGCTTCGGCGCCGGAGCGTCCTCGGCGCTCGACTTGGCGCAGGCGCGCACCGCGATGGAACGGGCGCGCGCCGACACCGCCCGCTACACCTCGCAATTGACCCGCGACCTCAACGCGCTGGCGTTGCTCACCGGCACGCCGGTGACCCCGGACATGCTTTCCCCGACGCTGGCCGAGGCCGTCTCCACCGTCGCCGAACTGCCCGCCGGCGTGCCTTCCGAAGTGCTGGTGAAGCGTCCCGACGTGTTGCAGGCCGAACACCTGCTGCGCGCCGCCAACGCCGACATCGGCGCGGCGCGCGCCGCCTTCTTCCCAAGCATCTCGCTCACCGGCAGCTACGGCAGCGCCAGCCCCGAGCTTGGCGACCTGTTCGGCGGCGGCACCCGCATGTGGACGTTCGCGCCCACCATTCGCCTGCCCATCTTCCACGCCGGCGCGTTGCGGGCCAACCTCAACCGCAGCGAAATCGAGCGCGACATTCAGGTGGCGCAATACGAAAAGGCGGTGCAGACCGCCTTCGCCGAAGTCTCCGACGCGCTCGCCGACCGCGCCACCATCGCCGAGCAACTCGACGCCCGCCGCGAACTGGTCAAGGCCGCCAACGAAAGCTATCGCTTGTCGGAAGCGCGCTACCGCAGCGGTCTGGACAGCCACCTCGTGCTGCTCGACGCGCAACGCCAACAGTACGCCGCCGAACAGGAGCTCATCGGCACGCGTCTGAGCGAGGCCGCAAGCCGCGTCGCGCTCTACAAAGTTCTCGGTGGCGGCTGGAAATAAAGGTTTTGCGGCGAAAAATCACTTAAAGAGGTCGCATCGGAACGCACTTTGCGGTAAGGTCACGGGCTGCCGATTCCTGACGGAACCGAAAGAGGAAGCTCCGAGATGAAGAAAGCTAGTCCATCGATCTTGACCGAAAAAGAGATTCTTGCCGCGCCCGAGGCCGAATACATGTCTGCCCGACAACTGGATTTTTTCCGTCAGCGTTTGCTCGACGAAAAAAACCAGTTGCTCAGCAACGCGCTCGAAACCACTAACCGCCTGCAGGACAACGAGTCCACGCCCGACCCCTCCGACCGTGCCAGCGTCGAGGAGGAGCACACGCTGGAACTGCGGGTGCGCGACCGCGAACGCAAGCTGTTGAAGAAAGTCGACGAAGCCCTTGCCCGCATCGACACTGGCGATTACGGCTGGTGTGAGGAAACCGGCGAGCCGATCGGCATCGCCCGTCTGCTCGCCCGCCCCACCGCCACCCTGTCGCTGGAAGCGCAGGAGCGCCGCGAAAAACTGAAGAAGATGCACGGCGGCTGAGTGCGTCGCCTCGCCCGCACTCTCTTACGCGCCCCGATTCGCGGCTACCAACTGTTCATCAGTCCGCTGCTCGGCCAGCGTTGCCGCTTCTACCCCAGTTGCTCCAATTACGCGCTCGAAGCCATCGAAGTCCACGGCGCCCTCAAGGGCGCATGGCTGGCGCTCAAACGCATCGCGCGCTGCCACCCGTGGCATCCGGGCGGCGTCGACCCGGTGCCGCCGCGCTCCTGAATCGCCACCTCGTTTTCACCCTTCCAGCAGCCAATTCAACGCATTCACGCGCCGCACTCCCGCGTAATCCCCGTCGGGGTCGTCGTCGAGCGTGAGCAGAGTTTTGGGGTAGTGGTCGGCAATCTTTTGCAGCGGGCGGAGTTCGCGCGTTAATGTTGCTTCGTCCCGCACCGTGGCCGCGACCTGAAAATATTCGTTCCCTTGCTCGCTCATCGCCACGAAATCCACTTCCCACTCGTCCACCTTGCCGACGTACACCCGATAACCGCGCCGCAGCAGTTCGAGATACACCACGTTTTCCAGCACGTGTCCCACGTCCATGCCGGCCTTCCCCAACAGCAGCGAGCGCAGGCCGATGTCCACCGCGTAGTATTTCTCCAGCGTTTTTAGATGCTGGCGGCCTTTGACGTCGTAGCGTTTCGCCCGATACAGGATGTAGCTGTCCAACAGCGCGCGCAGATAACGCTCCACGGTTTTGACGTCCATGGCGCGTCCGGCGCTTTTCAGCGCGTCGCTGATGCGTTTGGTGGAAAGCTGTCCGCCGATGTTGTCGAACGCGAAACCGACCAGACTTTCCAGCATCAGCGGGTCGGGAATCCTGTAGCGCCCCATCACGTCCTTCAGCACTATGGAGTCGTAGACACCCTGCAAATAATCGAGGATGAGCTTGCGGTTTCCATCGAAGGCGAGCGCGCCGGGGAAGGCGCCGTTTTCGAGATATTCCCGGTATTTCCGCGCCAACTCGCGCCTGTCGCCGGTGGTGGAGACGTATTCCGCGAACGAAAGCGGCAGCATTTCGATTTCCACGTAGCGGCCGGAGAGCAGGGTCGCCAACTCGCCGGAGAGCAGCCACGCATTTGAGCCGGTCAGATAGAGGTCGAGGTTCTTGCGCAGAAAGAGGCTATCCACCACGCGCTGGAAATCTTCGACATGCTGGATTTCGTCGAGGAAAACGTAGGTTTTCCCGGTCTTGGCCATGCGCGCGACGATGTGCTCGTGCAGCGCGTCCGGCGCGAGCAGGGGGCGGTTGGCGTAGTCCTCGAAATTGATTGCGACGATTCGTTCGGTCGGCACATCGTCGCGCGCCAATTCCTGCTGGAACATCTCCAACAGGGTGGACTTGCCGCAACGGCGGATGCCGGTGACGATTTTGATGACTGGCTTGTCCCGAAAGCCCGTCAGCCGCTCCATGTACGCTTTGCGTTCAATCATGCGCCGCACCTCCTTGCGGAGGGAACGTTATCCAAAAAGTTGGCGAATAACAATAGTTTTTGGAATTTATTCCAAAAACTTCAAAGCACCGACATAAAAAAACGGACTCCGTGGAGTCCGTTTTTTCTTGCCGCGTCGTGGCCGCTCAGTCTTTTTCCAGCAGCGCGCGCAGCATCCAGCCGGTTTTTTCGTGCAGTTGCAGGCGTTGGGTGATGAGGTCGAGCGTCGCTTCGTCCTGCGCCTTTTCGGCTGCCGGGACGACGGCGCGCGCCGTCTTGGCGACGCCTTCGTGGCCGCGCACGAGTTGGCGAATCATCTCCTCGGCGCTCGGCACGCCTTCGGGCTGCTTCAAGCTGGCGAGCTTCTCGAAATCCTTGTAGGTGCCGGGGGCGGGGAAATCCAGCGAGCGGATGCGCTCGGCGATGAGATCGACGGCGGACGCCAGTTCGGTGTATTGCCCCTCGAACATCAGGTGCAGGGTGTTGAACATCGGCCCGGTCACGTTCCAGTGAAAATTGTGCGTCGTCAGATACAGGGTGTAGCTGTCGGCCAAGAGTTTGGCTAGACCTTTGGCGATTTTGGCGCGGTCTTCCTTCTTGATGCCGATGTCGATTTCCATGCTCGTTTCTCCCTTTGGTCGTATTGCGGACACACCGGATGGCGCGTCACCGTGTATACATGCTACGCCTCTCAGGCCGGAACGCCCGATTGGATGCATCTATATATGGTATCGCCATCGCCTATGCCGGCGCGTGAAGAAATTCGCCGTGGCTATGATGGTTCGTCATGCGCCTCGCGCGCCGGCGCCGGGCCGATGGGCCGCACGCCCGGAAGGTCGCTGTCGAGGATGGCGGCGCGCAGGATGTCGATGGCGCCGCTACGCGGATAGGTCACCCGCCACGCCAGCACGACGCGCCGCGACGGTTCGGGCGCGGCGAACGGGCGCACCGCCACCAGCGGGTTGGCGTCGGCCTTGCCGTCGACCGCCGTACTGGGTAGCACGGTGACGCCGAGTCCGGTGGCGACCATGTGGCGAATGGTTTCCAGCGAACTGCCTTCGAGCGTGCGTTGCAGATGGCCGACGTTCTGGCATTCCGGACACACCTCCAGCACCTGATCGCGGAAGCAGTTGCCGGCGCCGAGCAGCAGCAGTTGTTCTTCGGCGAGGCTTTCGGGAACGATTTTGTCGAGCGCCACCCACGGGTGATCGGCCGGCATCAGCACCCGGAACGGTTCGTCGTACACCGGCTGAGTGACGACGCCCGGTTCGCTGAACGGCAGGCTGATGACGATGACGTCGAGCTCGCCGCGCTTGAGCATTTCCACCAGCCGCGCGGTGTAGTTCTCGCGGATGATGAGCGGCATGCGCGGCGCCAGCTTGTGCACGCGTGGAATCAGACGCGGTAACAGATACGGCCCGACGGTGTAGATGACGCCGAGCCGCAGCGGCCCGGCGAGCGGGTCTTTGCCGGCGGCGGCGATTTCCTCGATGTGAGCCACCTCCACCAGCACCTTTTCGGCCTGCGCGACGATGCGCCGTCCGGTTTCGGTGATTTTCACCTCGGAAGAACCGCGCTCGAAAAGCTGGATGCCGAGTTCTTCTTCCACCTTCTTGATCGCCACCGACAACGTCGGTTGCGAGACATGACACTTATCGGCGGCGCGGCCGAAGTGGCGTTCATGGGCAAGGGCGACAAGATACCGCAAGTACGTCAAAGTCATTTCATCGTTCCGTTCGGGCCATGCGACAATGCCCGTTCGCGGCAGAATGCACGGGCGTCACGCTCTATGCAAGGAAGAATGCCACCTTCCGCGCGGCCTCCGTGTCGTACTCGCGCTTCGGCGCAAAGAGGGTTTCGTCATGGGGAACGTCAGCGAGAAAATCGCGTCAAAGCCGCTGTCGCTACTGTTTCGCCATGCCGCAAGCCCATTACTGCGGCTTTGTCCTTTCAACCCTTTATTTCAGTGCCAGAGACTTCGATGAAAATACCCCAAGCCATCGCGGCCATCGCCTTCGTAATGTCCGCAATCGTTTCCACTCCCGGCGTCGCCTTCGCGGCCAACGACGCCTCTGCGGTCGACGCGCGCGGCCTGCCCAACTTCGCCGATCTGGTGGAAAAAGTCGGCCCCGCCGTGGTCAACATCAGCGTCGACGAAACCATTCAGGTCGACGACGACAATCCCTTCGGCGGCGCCGACCCGTTCTCCGAACTCTTTCGCCGCTTCGGCATTCCCGCCCCCGATTTTCCCAACCAGATGCCCGGCCCCGGCGTGCGTCACGGCGTCGGCTCCGGCTTCATCGTCAGCAGCGACGGCTACGTGCTCACCAACGCCCACGTCGTCGGCAAGGACAACGCCGAAGTCACGGTGAAGCTCACCGACAAACGCCAGTTCAAGGCCAAGGTCATCGGCGTCGACCGTCGCACCGACGTGGCGGTAATCAAAATCGACGCCAAGAACCTGCCGACGGTCACCATCGGCAACGCCGACAACGCCCGCGTCGGCGAATGGGTGGCGGCCATCGGCTCTCCCTTCGGCTTCGAGCACAGCGTCACCGCCGGCATTATCTCCGCCAAGGCGCGCCGCCTCCCGGACGAGAACTACGTCCCCTTCATCCAGACCGACGTCGCCGTCAACCCCGGCAACTCCGGCGGCCCGCTGTTCGACCTCGGCGGTCGCGTCATCGGCATCAACTCGCAAATCTATTCGCGCTCCGGCGGCTTCATGGGCATCTCCTTCGCCATTCCCATCGACGTGGCGATGAAGGTGAAAGACCAGCTCGTGCGCTTCGGTCGCGTGCAGCGCGGGCGTCTGGGAGTCTACATTCAGGAAGTCAGCCCCGAATTGGCGCCGTCCTTCGGACTCGACAAGGCGCGCGGCGCGCTGGTGGCGCAAGTCGAATCCAACAGCGCCGCGGCGCGCGCCGGCATCAAGACCGGCGACGTGGTGTTGAAGGTCGACGGCAAGGACGTGGACGAATCGGGCGAATTGCCGCGCATCATTGGCGAGCGCGCCCCCGGCAGCAAGGTGAACCTGCAAATCTGGCGCGACGGCAAGGCGCGCGACGTGGTCGTGGTGCTCGACGAGATGCCCAACGAAACCGCCAAGCCGGAACTGACCCCGACCCCCGGCGGCGGCAACCAGTTCGGCAAGCTCGGACTCAACGTGCGCCCGCTCACCGCCAGAGAATCCGCGCAACTGCGCGTCGGCGGCGGCCTGTTGGTGCAATCGGTCGCCGGCAAATCGGCGCGCGCCGGTTTGAGCAAGGGCGACGTGATTCTCGGTCTGAACAACCAGCCCGTCACCTCGGTCGCCCAATTCCGCCAACTGCTCGACAAGGCCGGCAAACGCGTCGCGCTCCTCGTCCAGCGCGGCGACGCCAGAATCTTCCTGCCGCTCGCGCTCGACTGAGCCTCGCGGCCGTAGCAAAGCACCGGGCGGGGGTTCGTCCCTCGCCCGGTTTTTTCGTCTACGTAAAAGTCCTGACCGCCGTTCGTCACGCCGAGGGCGTGAATTTTTCACGGGTGAACTATTATTGTCTGTACACATTGTTTGAGTCGCGAAGGACTTCTGAAATGGATAAGTTATTGATTGCATGGCTGATAGCTTTCTCTCCCGTGGTCGCGGCGAAAGATATTTACAAGTGGACGGAAGGCGGCCAGACCTACTACGGCGACAAACCGCAGAGCGCCAACGCGGTGGTGGTGAATCGCCCCGTCATGGTGGTGCCGCGTGGCGCGCGGGTAAGCGCCGACACGCTGGCGGCGGACAGGCAAGCAAGAGCGGAAAAGCAGTTGGCGGCGCGGCAGGTCGAGATGGAAGCGGAAAAGCTGGATTTGATGCGGGAAACGGCGCAAAAACAGACCGAAACGCCGCGTGTCGTCGCCGCCGGTTGGGCGAGCTATTACGGCCGGGGCGGACAGATTTCTCATGTACCCACGTTCAGGGGGTCTCACCACGGGGGGCAACAGCGGGCACGTCGGGGAGGGAGACCGTAGGCGATACGGTTCCTTGTGTCGTCTGCTGGAGCAGCCACTAACCGGGGGTTGGTGGCTGCTTTATTTTTGGGGGGTTATTTCTTGCGTTCGCGGATTAGGGCTTCGACGCGGGCGAGGTTGTCGGCCGTTACTTTTTCGTCATGTGGTGCGTTGTTTCTATAAATTTCCAACGCGTCACGATAGGCTTTTGCCGCGGCTTCCAAATGTGTTGTGCCGGATTCGCGTTTGCCCAAACTCCACAAAACATTCCCGAGATTATGCTGGGTCATCGCCCAATCTAACGGCACACGCTCACGGGTGCGTTCCTTCAACGCCTCACGGTACGCCGTTATCGCTTCTTCCAAATGTGTCGTACCGGGTTCGCGTTCGCCCAAGCGCGACAAGGCATTTCCGAGGTTGTTCTGAGTCGTAGCCCATTGCAGCGGCACCCGCTCACGGGGATATTCCTTCAACACTTCTCGGTAGGCCGTTACCGCTTCCTCCAACCGCTTCGTGCCGGATTCGCGTTCGCCCAATTTCACCAAGGCCATCCCTATGTTGTACTGGGTCGCTGCCCAATCCTGCGGCACGCGCTCGTGAGTACGTTCCTTTAACGCTTCCCGATAGGCTGTGACAGCTTCTTCCAGCCGTGCCGTACCAGATTCACGTTCGCCCAAGCTCAACAAGGCAGACCCAAGGTTGTTCTGGGTCGTCGCCCATTGCAAAGGTGCACGCTCACGGGTGAATTCCTTCAACGCTTCCCGATAGGCCATTACCGCTTCCTCCAACCGCTTCGTGCCGGATTCGCGTTCGCCCAAGCTCCGCAAAGCAATCCCGAGGTTGTATTGAGTCGTAGCCCATTGCAGCGGCACCCGCTCGCGGGTACGTTCTTTCAAAGCTTCCTGAAAGGCC
The DNA here is from genome assembly GCA_031272995.1 of Azoarcus sp. Taxonomy (GTDB): domain Bacteria; phylum Pseudomonadota; class Gammaproteobacteria; order Burkholderiales; family Rhodocyclaceae; genus WRNU01. The sequence goes on along the minus strand of JAISSY010000176.1, from coordinate 3,724 downwards.
GATACTGCTTCTTTCAGCCGCGCCGTACCGGATTCGCGTTCACCCAAGCTCGTCAGGGCGTTCCCGAGATTATTCTGGGTCGTTGCCCAATTTATCGGCATACTCTTGCGGATGTCTGTCTTCAACACTTCCCGGTAAGCCGTTACCGCTTCTTCCAACCGTGCCGTGCCGGATTCTAGGTCGCCTAAGCTTTTCAAAACATTCCCAAGTTCAAACTGAGTCGCAGCCCAATTTTCTGGATTGTTTTTTCTATCAATTTCCTTCAATTGCCGTCTGAACTGCTCAACAGTTTCCAACAACGCAACTTTAATGCTGGATATATGACTAGGATTAGCCTCTGATTGTTTTGGAGTTACGTCATTGCTACCGAGTGATTTATTGGTGTAAGCAGTGATACTTAAAATGATTAGCGTAACGATGATGTTCGTGCGCTTATACCAAGCAACACGAGATGTTGAAGTATGACGACTGGTCATGTGAGCATTCCCCAATTAAGTTTGCGGCGCTTCGCGCCGGCTTGTTGGCTACTGGATTCCCGCTTTCGCGGGAATGACGATGTGGTGCGGGCTATGGTGCAATGTGGGGCAGTGTGCCCCCCTACACCCTGAACTTCGCCACCAACTCCTGCATCCGCGCCGCCAATTCCTCCATTTCCCGCGCCGCATCGACCGTGCGTTCTATCGCGGCGTCGTTTTCTCGCGCCATGTCGGCGATGGCGTCGATGCTGCCGTTGACTGCCGCGCTGGCGCTGCGTTGTTCGTCGGTGGTGGCGGCGATGGCGTCTAGGCCGCCGCCGACTTCGACTACCAATTCATTGGCGGCGCGCAGGACTTCGGACACCTCGTCGGCCGCCGTGTGGCTGGATTCGAGGTGTTCCAGACCGCGCACGATGGCTTGCTGCACGGATTCCGAATGCTCGCCGATGTCTTGCGTGATGGCGTCGATTTGACTGGCGGAATGGGCGGATTTTTCCGCCAGCTTCCTCACCTCGTCGGCGACCACCGCGAAGCCGCGACCCTGTTCGCCGGCGCGGGCGGCTTCGATGGCGGCGTTCAGGGCCAGCAAGTTGGTTTGCTCGGCAATCTCGCGCACGTCGCGGGTCATCGAGGTGATGGCCGTGGTCGATTTGACGAACTCGTCCATCGAATCGGCCATGTGCCGCACCGCGCCCTGCACGGCTTCGACTTCGCCAATCAACTGTTCCAGACTTTGCTGCCCGGCTTGCGAGCGCTGCAAACTTTCGCGCGAGCGGGCACGCACCGAGCCGGTGTTGTCGGCGATGGTGGAAATTTTGCCGTTCAGGTCTTCCACCGCTTGCGCCGCCTGCGCCGAACTGTCGGTTTGACGGTGCGAGCTTTCGGCGATGACGGAGGCGCCCTGCGCCAGATTGCGGGCGTGCTCGGTCACCGCCCCGGCGGAGGCGCCGACTTGGCGCACGAGGCCGGCGATGGCGCCGAGCATACGGTTGAAAGTGTCGGCGGCGCGGCCGATTTCGTCCTCGCTGCGCGCGTCGAGCCGGCGGGTGAGGTCGCCACCGCCTTGCGCGATTTCAGATAGTCCTGCGGTGAGGCGCGACAACGGGCGGGTGACGAAACGGCTGATGAAGAAATAGACGAAGCCAATCAGCGGCAACGACACGAACAACGCGAACAACAGACTTTCGTTGCGGAAGCGCGTCACCGCCTTGTTTACGTGCTGCAGCGAAATGCGCATCGACACCGCGCCGAGCGGCGTGCCTTCGTCGACCATGTGGCAGGAAGTGCAATCCTTGCCGAGATAATCCTTCGACGCCAGCGCCGGAAACACCACGCGCAGGTGGTCGTCGTCGCCGTCGCCCACGACCTTGAGGTAAGGCTGACGGGCGGCAATCGCTTCGCTCTCCACCGCGTCGGGCTGCACGTCGCCGCCGTTGCCGGGGCCGTAGACTTTGCTCACCGCCTCGCCGCGTATCACCTTGAGGTCATTGACCAGCGACAGCTCCTTGATTTGGTCGAGGAACACGTCGCGCTGGTCGACGGTGCCGGTAATCATCATGCCGGTCAGCCCGGCCATCGTCATTTCATTGACGGTGTGAGCGAAATCACGCGCCTGGTCGGTGACGATGCGGCGATTCACCCGCGTTTCCCACGCAATCATGCCGCCCCAGGCCAAGGCGAGCATGAGCCAGACCGCGCCGGTCAGGCGCAACCAGATTGGAACATCCGCAAGGCGACGCATCGTGTTCTCCCATCGGCGGCAGCGCCACGTCAGGAACCTTGTCTCCGTGTCGTTGTCGGTTAATCGTCGACATCCAAAGCAGGTCATCTTTCTTTGACATGCGCCGCGAGTCGAATATCATTGGGCGCTCGGCATGTGCGGAACGGTTCGACGCGGCAGGATGCGGACGACAATCGCTACCCGATATGCTATCCACCACAACACGAGGTCAAACATGAAGAAAATCACTATTGCGTCCATGCTGGGCGTCGTCGCGCTCTCGCTGGCGGTCAACGCTTCGGCGCAAGTCAAGCCCGAAGACCAAATCAGGTACCGTCAGGCGGCCTACAGCTTCACGTCATGGAACATGGGCAAAATCAAGGCCAACATCGACGGCACCTACGACGCCGCGCAGGTGAAGGCCGCCGCCAACGCCATCGCCGCCGTCGCCAACTCCGGCCTCGGCGCGCTGTTCGGGCCGGGCACCGACAAGGCCATCGGCAGCCAGAAGACCGCCGTCAAGCCGGAACTGTTCACCAACGGCGCCGAAGTCGCCAAGCTGGCGGGCAATTTCGCCAAGGCTGCCAACGAACTCGCCGCCGCCGCCGACAAGGGCGACGCCGCCGCGGTGAAGGCCGCCTTCGGAGAAACCGGCAAGACCTGTAAGGCTTGCCACGACCAGTTCAAGGCGCGCAACTAAGCCTCGAACCGGCAGCAAAAGAAAAGCCGCGCAACCGCGCGGCTTTTTCATGTCCACAGCGCCCGCGTCACCAAGCCGGCGCCGTCTGCTCAGGCATCGGCGGCGGCGGCGGATTCAGCCCGCCGTCGGCCACCCACACCACCGCGACCGCGATGACCACCGCCACCACGAACGCCAACCAACCGCCGCCGCGCGCGTCCTGCGCGTCGGCATCGTCCGTCTCCGCGCGCCCGGTAAACATCGCTGGCAGCAGAAAATGCTTCTTGACGACGGCGTAGAAAACGATGGAAGCCACATGCAGGCAGACGATGGCGGCGACCAGCCACCAGCCGAAGCGGGCATGGAAGCCGGTGAAGGCGTCCGACGTTGCGCTCGACACCAACGCATTCAACGGCGGCGTAAAGGAGCCGTTTTCGCCGCTGGCGAACAGCCCGCTCACCACCTGAATCAAGGTCAACGTCAGCAACGCCAGCACCGAGAACGCCCCGAGCGGATTGTGTCCAAGCTCATGCCATTGTCCACGCAGATAGGCGAACACCCGTCCCGGCCCCGGCACGAACTGCGTGAAGCGCGCATAAGTGGAGCCGACGAACCCCCACACGATGCGAAACGCCAGCAGCCCGACGACGGCCAGCCCGATGGTCTTGTGAATCTCGCCGAACGACCCGCCGACGTCGAACCCGGTCAAAAACGCCGCCGCCACCAGCGCCACCAGCAACCAGTGAAACAACCGCGTCGGAATGTCCCACACCTTCACCAGCCGTTTTTCCATGGTTTCGTCTCCTCCTGTTTGGGATATGCGACTTTAGCAGATTGAAATGGGTGTAA
>JAISSY010000175.1 GCA_031272995.1 Azoarcus sp. | reverse complement strand
CGCGCCTGCATCGAATACGTGGTCGCGCACGAGTTGTGCCACCTCACGCACCGCAACCACGGGCCGAAATTCTGGGCGCTGCTCGAAAGCCTCATGCCGGATTGGCGGGAACGCAAACGGCGGTTGGAAGAAAGCGCTCGCTAGCCGCCGCCCGCCTCCAGCGATTCACCCCTTCGCCAGTGCAATGACCGCGTCGGCTTGCAATTCCGGGCTGAGGAACGGCGTCAGGCCGCGCGGCTGGCGCGGATGGGGGGCAAAATCGCGCCTCAATGCCTCGAATCGAGCCTTGTTGGCGCTGAAATAACGGTGCGCCTGAACTGTTTTGGGCAGGTGGCGCAGCAGATGCCACAGGCTCCAGCGGTTGCCCCACAGATTGCGGACGAAGCGGCGGCGATAGGGTTTGCTGCCGTAGAAACGCTGGATGTGCCAGTTGTAGAGCGCGTCCATTTCCTCGCGCGAGGCAAAGCCAGCGGGTTTGTAGACGAAGTTCATGCAGTTCATCAGCCGCCAATCCTCGTTGAAATCGCCCTCGCGGTTCTCGACGCATTCGTCCCACAGAGGCGCGCCGTAGAGCGGCGAAAATTTGGTCATGTTCATGTCGTCGAGATCGAGTCCGAGGATGAAATCGCTGGTCTTGCGGAACGTCTCCGGCGTCTCGCCCGGCAGGCCGGCGATGAACAGCCCCTTGGCGCGCAGCCCGGCGGCGTGGATTTGCTCCACCGTCTCGCGCACGGCGGTGAGCGAGACGCCCGCCTTGTGACGCGCCATCATCGCCGCGTCCGCCGATTCGATGCCCATCGACACCATGAACACCCCGGCGCGCTTGAGCAGCGCCAACAACTCCGCGTCGGTGTGGCCGGTGCGGATGGCGCAGTTGAAATCGACGCCGAGCGGTTTGGCGATCATCAGTTCGCACAGTTCGCGGGTGCGCTTCTGGCTGGCGGTAAACAAATCGTCGTAGATGTTGACGTGATGGATGCCGTAGCGGTCGCGCAAATAGCGGAAATGCTCGTAGACGTATTGCGGCGAGTTGAACTTGTAGAGGCGCTCGAACACGGTGCGGTCGCAGAACGAGCAGGTATAGGGGCAGCCGCGCGAGGTAATCATCGTCGCGCCCCAACGCTTTTCGTAGGAGAACAGCGGCAGGTGGTAATGCTCGGGGAAGCCGGCGAGTTTTTCGTAGGCCGGAAACGGCAGTTCGTCGAGATCGAGAATGCGCGGACGACGGGCGTTTACCACGGCGCGCCCGTCGCCGTCGCGGAAAACCAGATTGGCGATCTGGCGCGGCGCCACACCGTCGGCGAGATCGCACATCGCCCCTTCGCCCTCGCCGATGCACAGGTAGTCGATCTCCGAGAAAAGATCGAGGATCGGCGCGCCGATGGCGGTGACATGCACGTTGCCGAAAACGATCTTCGCCTGCGGACGCGCGCGCCGGATGTACGCAGCCATGTCGACCGCATCCATGAAACTCGACGTGGTGGGCGAAAAACCGATCAGATCCGGTTCGGTGGCGATCACCGCCTCGGCGTTGGCTTCCACCCCACGCGGCGCGTAGGGGCCAAGGCAATCGTGCACCCGCGTCGTGTGGCCGTGTTTATCCAGCCATGCCGCCAGTTGCAGGATGCCGATGGGCGCCATGCGATTGGCGAGCACTGTGAAATCGGCCTGACCGGGTACGAAATTGAAGCCGGCGGGTTGAACGAAGGTGACGCGCATAAAATGCCTCGAACGACGAAGCCCGCATTGTACGGAGCCACCGCCCCCAATGGAGGTTGGACGGCTAGAAGCGTCGCCGCAGCTTCTGCGCCAGCCCCACGCCGCCCAACACCAGCGCCCCTGCCGCCAGACCTAGAACCACGTCGAATACGGGCACGGCCAGAAAATCCGCCGCGCCGGTGGCGGCGGCGAGGGATGCGGCGGCGTGGTGCAGGGTCGGGACGTTGTGTTCGAGGATGCCGCCGCCGACGAGGAACATGGCGAGGGTGCCGACGACGGTGAGGAGCTTCATCAAGCGGGGCGCGGCGAGCAGCAGCAATTTGCCCGCGCCGCGCGCCAGCGCGTTGCTTTTTTCGTAGAGGTAAAGGCCGAGGTCGTCGAGTTTGACGATGGCGGCGACGACGCCGTAGACCGCAGCGGTGATGAACAGCGCCACGCCGATGAGTGCCAGTATCCGCACGCTCAGGGTTTGGCTGGCGAGGATGCCGAGCGCGATGACGATGATTTCAATCGAGAGCACGAAATCGGTGCGGATGGCGCCTTTGATTTTTTCCTTCTCCAGCGCCACGAGGTCGGCGACGGGGGCGGCGAGTTCGCGCAAGACTTCCCGATGGTGCGCCTCGTCCTCGCCGCTTTGATGAAGCCATTTGTGCGCGAGCTTTTCGGCGCCCTCGAAACACAGATAGAAGCCGCCGAGCATCAGCATGGGGACGATGGCCCACGGCAAAAACTGGCTGATGAGCAGCGCCACCGGCACCAGAATCGCCTTGTTCGCCAGCGACCCTTTCGCCACCGCCCACACCACCGGCAATTCCCGCTCCGCCCGCACCCCGGCGACCTGCTGCGCGTTGAGCGCGAGGTCGTCGCCGAGCACCCCCGCCGTTTTCTGCGCCGCGGTTTTGGTCATCGCAGCGACGTCGTCCAGCAGGGTGGCGATGTCATCAATCAAGGCAAGCAGGTTGGCGGCGGCCATGTCATCCCCTGCTCTGGCGACCCCACCCGACCACCAACCACACCCCCAACAAACTCTGCACCAAATAAATCACTTCCGAAACGACGTGCAGGGTCGTGAAGCGTTCGCGGGCGGCGCTTTCCATGACGTCCATCGACGCCACGCCGGCTTTGAGGGCGGCCATTTCGTGCTGGATGCCGAAGTAGCCGATGGCGACGCAGGCGAGCAGCGCGGC
>JAISSY010000146.1 GCA_031272995.1 Azoarcus sp. | reverse complement strand
CCACCACGACGGGTCGCGGTTTTCTCCCTCGACGCACAGGTTCTTCCGGCGACCCGTCGCCAAAGGACGCCTTCTTTTCCGAACTGGTTTCAATCATCACCAATCCAGCTTCCTGCAAGGTTTCGGCGAGCGCGACCGGCGGCGCGGTTTCCAGTTTGGGTTCCGGCTTCTCCGGCGCAGCCCCGAACGAATCGGTTTGCTGAACCAGCGGCAGCGGCGCCGCAACGGGTTGAACCGGCGCAGGCTCGACAGGAGCAGGGGTGGGAGCAGCCGCCTCCGGCTCGAACGGCTCGCCAACCGCCACCGGCAAACTTTCCGTCGCCGGAACCGGCACGGCGGGCGTAGCGTCGAACGGCGCGCCGGCGGCGACCGGCAGCGCCTCGGCGTCGCCGCTTTCGGCTTCGAGGCTCAAAGATTCGACGTTTGAAGATTCAACGTTCGCAGGCGCGGCGTTTTCCCCCTCGCCACCGCGAGCGCGCCGACCGCCACGGCTGCGACGACGACGCTTCTCCGGCGCCGCTTCCGCCTCGGCGGCGACAACCTGTCCATCCGCCGTCGCCTCGACGACCACCGCCACCGCTTCCACGTTCTCGACGCTTTCCACCGCCTCCACGGCGGGCGCAGGGGCAGCGCGCTCACGACGACGCTGCGGTTTCGCTGGCGTCGCGCCGGCTTCCGGCGTGGCCGCCTGCACCGACTTGTCGACATCTTCCACCGCCTTGTCGCGGTTGCGACGACGACGTCCGCCCGTCTTGGCTTCGGCCTCCGGCGCGCGCTCCGTCGCTTCCGTCGCGCGCGCGGCGCGTTCCGGGCGCTCGCTACGCTCGCCGCGCTTCGACTGACGCGGCGCTTTTTTCTCCGTCGCGGCGGCCTTTTCGTGCCGCTCGCCGTGCGCCTCCTCGCGCTCGCCACGCTGACCGCGCCCGCCACGCGCGCCGCCGTTGCGACGCTCGCCGCTGCGCCCGCCGCGCTCGCCGCGACCACGCGGTTCGCGCGCCGCCGGGGCAGGGGCGGCGGCTTCCTCGTGATGCGAGCCGCCGAACAAACCGGAGAACCAGCCGGTCAGCTTGGTGACGATGCCCGGCGACGAGCCATGCGCGGCGCTCGCCGCGTGCGGTTCCGGCGCTGGTTGCGACGGGCCGATGCTCTTGATGACCGCTTCCTGCCGCACCGGCTTCTCGCCGTTGCGATTGTTGGTGGTCGGCTCCTCCTCGCTTGGCTCCGCCACCATCTGGTAGCTGGCGAGCGCCACGTCCTCCTGATTCAACTGGTCGTGACGCAGACGGGTGATTTCGTGCGCCGGCGTCTCCATGTGACGGTTGGGCACGATGATGAGCTGGATGCGATGACGCAACTCGATGCGCGCGATGTCCACGCGCTTCTCGTTCAACAGATAGGTGCCGACGTCGACCGGCACCTGCAAATGCACCGCGCCGGTGTTCTCCTTCATCGCCTCCTCTTCGAGGATGCGCAGAATGTGCAGCGCCGACGATTCCGTGCTGCGGATGTGGCCGGTGCCGGTGCAGCGCGGGCAAGTGATGTAACTGGTTTCCGCCAGCGCCGGACGCAGACGCTGACGCGAGAGTTCGAGCAGGCCGAAGCGGCTGATTTTGCTCGTCTGCACGCGGGCGCGGTCGTAGCGCAGGGCGTCGCGCAGGCGGTTTTCCACTTCGCGCTGATTCTTCGAGGACTCCATGTCGATGAAGTCGATGACGATGAGTCCGCCCAGGTCGCGCAGGCGCAACTGACGGGCGATTTCGTCGGCGGCTTCCAGATTGGTGCGCAGGGCGGTTTCCTCGATGTCGGCGCCCTTGGTGGCGCGACCGGAGTTCACGTCGACCGACACCAGCGCCTCGGTGTGGTCGATGACCACCGCGCCGCCGGAAGGCAGATTCACCTGCCGCGAATAGGCCGACTCGATTTGATGCTCGATTTGAAAGCGCGAAAACAGCGGCACGTCGTCGCTGTAACGCTTGATGCGGTTGATGTTGTCCGGCATGACGTGGCCCATGAACTGCCGCGCCTGCTCGTAGATATCGTCGGTGTCGACGAGAATTTCGCCGATGTCGGGCTGGAAATAGTCGCGGATGGCGCGAATCACCAGCGAACCTTCCTGATAAATCAGGAAAGCGCCGCTCTGCTCGCGCGCCGCGCCCGAAATCGCGCCCCACAGTTGCACGAGGTAATTCAAGTCCCACTGCAATTCTTCCGGGGTGCGCCCGATGGCGGCGGTGCGAGCGATGAGGCTCATGCCGTTGGGCACTTCGAGCTGGTCCATCGCCTCGCGCAATTCGGAGCGTTCGTCGCCCTCGATGCGGCGCGACACGCCGCCGCCGCGCGGATTGTTGGGCATCAGCACCAGATAGCGCCCGGCCAGCGACACATAGGTGGTGAGCGCCGCGCCCTTGTTGCCGCGTTCGTCCTTTTCCACCTGAACGATGAGTTCCTGCCCCTCGCGCAACGCGTCGCGGATGCCGGCGTTCTTGCCGGCGCCGGACTGGAAGTAGGAATGGGCGATTTCCTTGAGCGGCAGAAAGCCGTGGCGCTCGGCGCCGTAATCGACGAAGGCGGCTTCGAGGCTAGGCTCGATGCGGGTGATGACCGCCTTGTAGATGTTGCTCTTGCGTTCTTCCTTGTTGGCCGATTCGATGTCGAGGTCAATCAAACGTTGACCATCGACGATTGCGACGCGAAGTTCCTCGGCCTGCGTCGCGTTGAAAAGCATGCGCTTCATTATGGGTCGTTCTCCCGCGTCAATTGCACACGGGCAGGAACGACCGGCGCGCGCCATCGCGCTTTCCGGGGTTCAGGAGCGTTGATTTCGGGCTACTTTCATCCGGGCCGTTTTGGGCTGTGAGTGATGGGTTGGTCGGTCGTGTTTCGCTTGCTCTTGCCGCGAGCGGAGGCGCGTTCGTTAAAGCGTCCGTCCCACGCGGCAGGAGCATTTGATTCCTGCGTCTGTGTTGCGTATTGCGCGTTGTAAGTCCAGCCATCGCGGGCTGGACGGGTGTGTCGAAAAGTCGTTTGCGCTACCATCGCCGCCCTTCGGGGCGAACTTCGCGCCGGCCTGCCGCCGGGAACACACGTGTGGGTTCGAGCGCCGTCCGCTTCTCCATCACTCGTTCGAGTCTGGCGCCGACGGTCGCAACCGGGTTTCAGCCGCGCGGATTATATTCACGAAGATGACACAAGGCAAAACAATTCCGGTACGGCACGAGCAAATCGACGAGTCCGCCGCCGGTCAGCGCATCGACAATTACCTGCTGCGCGCCGTCAAGGGCGTGCCGAAAAGCCACGTCTACCGCATCCTGCGCGGCGGCGAGGTGCGGGTGAACGGTCGTCGCGTGCGCCAGACCTACCGGCTCGCGCTCGGCGACGAAGTGCGCATTCCGCCGCTGCGCATGGGCGAGGCGTCCGAGTCCGCGCCCGTTCCGGTGGGCAAACCGCTGCCGGTGGTGTTCGAGGACGATGCGCTCGTCGTCATCGACAAACCCGCCGGACGCGCCGTGCACGGCGGCAGCGGCGTCAGCTACGGCGTCATCGAGCAATTGCGCGCGCAGCGTCCGCAGGCGCGGATGCTCGAACTCGCGCACCGTCTCGACCGCGAGACTTCCGGCCTGCTCATCGTGGCGAAGAAGCGTTCGGCGCTGGTCGCGCTCCACGACGCGCTGCGCGCCGGCAAGGTGGAAAAGCGTTATCTCGCCCTGGTCGCCGGGCAATGGCAAAACCCGCTCCAGCACGTCAAGGCGCCGCTCTACAAATATCTCACCGCCGAAGGCGAACGTCGCGTGCGCGTCGCCCCCGACGGCAAACCGGCGCACAGCGTCGTGCGTCTCGTGCGGCGCTGGCGCGATTTCAGCCTGCTCGAAGTCGAATTGAAAACCGGTCGCACGCATCAGATTCGCGTCCATCTCGCCCACCTCGGCTTCCCGCTCGCCGGCGACGACAAATACGGCGATTTCGCGCTCAACAAGAAACTCGAAGGCATGGGCCTGCGCCGCATGTTCCTGCATTCGGCCAAACTCGCCTTCGCGCATCCGCT
>JAISSY010000178.1 GCA_031272995.1 Azoarcus sp. | reverse complement strand
AACATCTCGATCAGCACCATCACGCGCTGTTCGCCGTCGGACATCTGGTAGATGCCTTCGATGCCGGCGAAGGGGCCTTCGGTGATCTTGACCAGTTCGCCGGGTTTGAAAAGCGGTTCGAGTTGGCCTTGCAGGCTTTCTTCCTGTTGCTTGAGCAAGTCGATGAGGGCGTCGTCGACCTTGGCCGGTTCGTTGCCGAAGGCGACCATGCGGCTGACGCCCTTGGTGGAGCGGATGGGCCGCCAGCTTTGGTCGGTTTCACTGTCGCCGAGGTTAATGAACAGATAGCGCGGGAAAAGCGGCTCGTTGGAGACGGTGAGGACGCGCTGACGCAGTTTTTCCTTGCGGTAGAGCGGCAGATAGCAGCGATAGCCTTGCCGTTCGAGGTTCTCCAGCGCGATTTTTTCCTGCCGGGGCTTGGTGTGGATCAGGTACCAGTGCATGACTCGGTTTGGGGTGTTATGGCGTTGTGGCGCCATTCTACCTGCTTGGGCATGGGCGCGAATGGGCGAATGATTATTCGCCCCTACACAAACATGGCTTCGTTGATTGTTTATGCCTGAAGATTTACCGGCTCGACTTCGTTTTCGCGCGGCAGGTTGCGGAAGGCGACCGAGAGCATCAGTTTGATGCGGTTCAACTGGTTGACTTCGGAGGCGCCGGGGTCGTAGTCGATGGCGGTGATGTTGACGTCGGGGAAGCTGTCCTTGAGCGCCTTGATGACGCCTTTGCCGGTGATGTGGTTGGGCATGCAGGCGAAGGGCTGCATGCAGACGATGTTGGGGGCGCCCTGCTCGATGAGTTCGACCATTTCGGCGGTGAGGAACCAGCCTTCGCCGCTTTGGTTGCCGCGCGACAGGAAGGGGGCGGCGCCGAAGGCGAGTTGGTCGATGGTGGGCGGCGGGGCGAAGCGGGCGCTGGCGGCGAGCGCCTGACGCATGTCGCGGCGGTAGTAGTCCATGGCGCGGATGGCGGCGTTGCCGGCCAGAGCGGCGAGTTTGCTGCGCGACAGGAAGCGGTGGTTGAAGTCGTAGTCGTAGGCGCAGTAGAGCAGGAAATCCATCAGGCCGGGCATGACCGCTTCGCCGCCTTCGCGCTCGATGATGCGCACGATGTCGTTGTTGGCGCCGGGGTTGAACTTGACGAGGATTTCGCCGACGAGGCCGACGCGCGGCTTGATGGCGTCGGTGAGCGGCAGGGCGTCGAAGTCGCGCACGATGCCCTGAACGATGTGGCGGAAGGTGCGGAAATTGCCTTCGGCGAGCGATTCCTTGCCGCGCGCCACCCAGGTTTCGTAGAGGGCGTTGGCGGCGCCCGGCTCGCGCTCGTAGGGTCGGGTGCGGAACAGCACCTGCATCAGCAGGTCGCCGTAGACAACGCCCATCATCAGGCGGTGCAGGAGCTTCCATGTGAGCTTGAAGCCGTCGCTCTTTTCCATGCCGATGGTGTTGAGCGAAATCACCGGCACGTCGGGATAGCCGGCGTCGCGCAGCGCCTTTCTGAGATAGCCGATGTAGTTGGTGGCGCGGCAGCCGCCGCCGGTCTGCGAAATCATCAGCGCGGTGCGGTCGGGGTCGTACTTGCCGGATTTGAGCGCCTCGACCAACTGGCCGACGACGATGATCGACGGGAAGCAGGCGTCGTTGTTGACAAAGCGCAGCCCTTCGTCGATGGCGTCGGTGGAGACGTTTTCCAGCACCTTGAGTTTGTAGCCGCAGGCGTTGAAGGCCGACTCGAAGAACTGGAAGTGCATCGGCGACATCTGCGGCGCCAGAATGGTGTAGCCGGCGCGCATTTCCTTGGTGAAGGGAACGCGGCGGATTTTCTTGTTGGGGTGGAACTGGATGACCTGCGCGCGGCTCTGGGCGGAGCGTTCGTCGAGCGCCGCCTTGAGCGAGCGGATGCGGATGCGCGCCGCGCCCAGATTGCCGCCTTCGTCGATTTTGAGGCTGGTGTATATCTTGCCGCGCCGGGCGAGGATTTCCTGCACTTGGTCGACGACGATGGAATCCAGCCCGCAGCCGAAGGAATTCAACTGGATGACGTCGAGCACGCGCTCGTTGCCGGCGAGCGCGGCGGCGCGGTAGAGGCGCGCGTGATACGTCCATTGGTCGACGACGCCCAAGGGAGCATCGAGCCTGCCAAGATGCGCCACCGCGTCCTCGGTGAGCACGGCCATGCCGAGCGAGGTGATGATGCGCGGAATGCCGTGGTTGATTTCGGGGTCGATGTGATAGGGGCGACCGGAGAGCACGATGCCGTGGCGGCCGGTTTCGCGCAGCCAGTCGAGGACGGCTTCGCCGCGCCGGGCGATTTCGGCCTTGACGCGCTTCTGTTCGGCCCAGCCGGCCGCGAGCGCCCGGCGAATCTCGCTCGCGGGGATGCGCGGGAAAAGGCTTGCGAGATAGCGCGCGAGTTTTTCTTCGCCGGCCGGCGAAGCGTCGCGGAGCGGATCGGAGCCGCCCACGGCCATCTCGCGGTGGACGCGGTACGGTTCGCCGTCGGCGAGGTCTCTCGAAAAACGCAGCATCTGCCGCACGAGCTTCTCCTCGCTTTCGAGCGAGAGGAAGGGCTGGATCATGGCGACGCCGTTTTCCTTGAGGTAGTCGATGTTGTTGCGGATGAGTTCCGGGTAGGAAGTGACGACCGGGCAGTTGTACTGGTTGTCGGTGTCGGGGAATTCCTTGTACTCATACGGAATGCAGGGGTAGAAAATCCGCTTCACGCCCTGCTTGACGAGATCGACGATGTGCCCGTGCACGAGTTTGGCCGGATAACAAACGGTATCCGAGGGCAGCGTATCGAGGCCCGATTCGAGCAATTCCCGCGATGAAGGCGAGGAAAGCCGCACCTCGAAACCGAGTTCGGTGAGGAAGGTGAACCACAGCGGGTAGTTCTCGAACATGTTGAGCGCGCGCGGCACGCCGATGACGCCGCGCGGCGCGTCCTTGCGCGGCTCAAAGGCGAAAACGCGCTCGTACTTCCATTCGTAGAGGTCGGGCACGTCGTTCGCGGTCGCCTTGCCCTTGCCGACGCCGCGTTCGCAGCGGTTGCCGGAGATGAA
>JAISSY010000135.1 GCA_031272995.1 Azoarcus sp. | reverse complement strand
GACCTCGCGCGCGACATCGCGCGCCGACGCACTTTCGCCATCATTTCCCACCCGGACGCGGGCAAGACCACGCTTACCGAAAAGCTGTTGCTGTTCGGGGGCGCCATTCAGCTCGCCGGTACGGTGAAGGCGCGCAAGTCGGCGCGGCACGCCACTTCCGACTGGATGGAGGTGGAAAAGCAGCGCGGCATTTCGGTGACCAGTTCGGTGATGCAGTTCGACTACCTCGGCCACACCATCAACTTGCTCGACACCCCCGGCCACGAGGATTTTTCCGAAGACACCTACCGCGTGCTCACCGCCGTCGACGCGGCGGTGATGGTCATCGACGCCGCCAAGGGGGTGGAGGCGCAGACCATCAAGCTGCTCGAAGTCTGCCGCCTGCGCGACACGCCCATCATCACCTTCATCAACAAGCTCGACCGTGAGGTGCGCGAGCCTTTCGACCTGATGGCCGAAATCGAGGACGTGCTGAAAATCTCCTGCGCTCCGGTGACCTGGCCAATCGGCATGGGCAAGACCTTTCGCGGCGTCTATCACCTGCTCGAACAGCGCACGCTCGCTTTCACCGCCGGGGAGGAACACCGCAGCGAGGCCGACGTCATCGAAGGGCTGGACAACCCCGAACTCGACCGCCGCTACCCGCAGGAAATCGCGCAGGTACGCGACGACGTGGCGCTGTTGCACGAGGCCTCGCCGCCCTTCGAGTTGAGCGAATTCCTCGCCGGACGGCAAAGCCCGGTGTTCTTCGGCTCCGGCATCAACAACTTCGGCGTGCAGGAAATCCTGCAAGCCCTCATCGACTGGGCGCCGCCGCCGCAGGCGCGCGTCGCAGCCGTCGCGGGCGAGGCGACGCGCATGGTCGAACCGGACGAAGCGCCTTTTACCGGCTTCGTCTTCAAGATTCAGGCCAACATGGACCCGCGCCACCGCGACCGCATCGCCTTTTTCCGCATCTGTTCCGGGCGCTACAGCGCCGGCATGAAGGTGCGTCACGTCCGCGACGGACGCGAGATGAAGCTGGCAAATGCCCTCACGTTCATGGCAAATGAGCGCGTGTTGAAAGAAGATGGCGTCGCGGGCGACATCATCGGCATCCACAACCACGGCCAGTTGCAGATTGGCGATACCCTGAGCGAAGGCGAAACGCTGGTTTTCAAGGGCATTCCCTATTTTTCGCCGGAGTTGTTCCGCGCCGCCCGCCTGCGCGACCCGCTCAAATCGAAGCAGTTGCAGAAAGGTTTGCAGGAGTTGGGCGAAGAAGGCGCCATTCAGGTGTTCGAACTCGAAGGCGGCCAGATGTTGCTCGGCGCGGTCGGCCAACTGCAATTCGAGGTGGTGGCGCAACGGCTGAAGGACGAATACAAGGTCGACGCCATCTTCGAGAGCGCCGACGTTTACACGGCGCGCTGGCTCACTTTTTCCGACGAAACGACGCGGCGCAATTTCGAGCGCGAACAGAACGCGCGCCTGGGACGCGACGTCGACGGCAATCTCGTCTATCT
Source organism: Azoarcus sp. (assembly GCA_031272995.1). GTDB lineage: Bacteria > Pseudomonadota > Gammaproteobacteria > Burkholderiales > Rhodocyclaceae > WRNU01. The sequence continues at coordinate 1,228 of JAISSY010000135.1, read as the reverse complement.
CGCCAGCAGCCGCTACAACCTCGAAGTGACGATGGAAAAATGGCCGAAAGTCGCTTTCCACGCCACCCGCGAGCACGGACAGGTGCTCGCCTGACGCCATGAGCGACGACAGCGACCGCGAACTCACCACCCGCATGGGTCGCCGCATGGGCTTGCTCGCCGCCATCGCCCTGATTGGCCTGCTGTGGCTGTTTTTCGAGGGCGTCGAGCAGCGCCGCGACAACCCCAACCGCCACGTCGCCGTCGCTCCCGGCGCCGCCGCCGAACTGGTCTTGAAGCGCAACGCCGCCGGCCACTACGTCACCCCCGGCGCCATCAACGGCCAGCCGGTGACCTTCATGCTCGACACCGGCGCCACCACCGTGGCCATCCCCGCCCGCCTCGGCGCAAAGCTCGGCCTGCCCGCCGGCCCCGCTTTCGAGGTCTCCACCGCCAACGGCGTGGCGCAGGCGCGGCTGACGGTCATCGACGAACTCACCCTCGGCCCCTTCGTGCTGCGTCAGGTGCAAGCCGGGCTGAGTCCGGGCATGAATCACGACGACACGATTCTGTTGGGGATGAACGTGTTGAAGAAGCTGGAATTCACCCAGAGCGGCGACACGCTGGTTTTGCGCGCCTTGCCGCGTTAAGCCGCCGCTACCTCGCCCCCCAGGGCCTCTATCAGCGCCGGAACCAGCTTGGTCAGTTCGCCGGTCATCAGCGCGAATTCGGCGTCGAACAGGGCTTCGGCGTCGTCCTCGTTGCCGAGTTCTTCACGCACCACGTCGAGAAAATCGAGGCGCTTCAGTTCCAGCTTGTCGGTGAGCACGAAGCTCAGGCGGTCGGCGTAGGTGAGCGCGAGTTGGGTGGGCAGCTTGCCGGCGGCGAGGTGGGCCTTGATTTCGCCGCCGTCGAGCGGGTGGTGGGCGTAGCGCACGGTAGCTTTTTCCTCGCTGAGCGAGCGCAGTTCGCAATCCTGGTCGACGGTGAAGGCCGGCGGGGGCGCGTCGGCGAGCCAGTCGGCCATGGCGGCGGCGGGCGAGCGTTCGGTGCGCAGCAGAGTGAGGGGGAAATCGTCGAGCACGTCGCGCAGGGCTTCGAGCACTTCTTCGGCGCGCGCCGGGCTGGAAGCGTCGACGCCGAGCCAGCCGCCAAGCGGGTCTATCCACGCAAAGGTGCGGCGACGGCGGGTGAAGGCGCGCGGCATAAGTTCCTGCGCCACCTGTTCGCGCAAATCGCGCAGTTGCTT
>JAISSY010000078.1 GCA_031272995.1 Azoarcus sp. | reverse complement strand
CCCCCCGACCCGGCAGCGCCGCGCGCTCTGCTATCCTTGCCGCCACTGAAAACCCGGAACACACCATGGCAGGCAAGCAATACGACGAATCATCCTTCCGCGTCCTCAAGGGCCTGGAGCCGGTGCGCGAGCGCCCCGGCATGTATACGCACACCGACAGCCCGGCGCACATCGTCGGCGAGGTCATCGACAACTCCGCCGACGAGGCGTTGGCCGGGTTTGCGAAAAAAATCCACGTCACCGTGCACCTCGACGGCTCGGTGAGCGTCGCCGACGACGGGCGTGGCATTCCGGTCGGGATGCACCCGGAAGAAGGCGTGCCGGTGGTGGTGCTCGCCTTCACGCGCCTGCACGCCGGGGGCAAATTCAACAAGACTTCCACCGAATCGGCCTACGCCTTTTCGGGCGGGCTGCACGGCGTCGGCGTGTCGGTGACCAACGCGCTGTCGACCCGGCTCGAAGTCGACATTCGCCGCGACGGCACGCTCTGGCACATCGACTTCGCCGACGGCGGCGAGAAAATCGGCGCGCTGCAAGCGGTGGGCGAGGCCGGACGGCAAACCGGCACCCGCGTGCGGGTGTGGCCGGACGCGAAGTATTTCGAGTCGCCGCGCGTGCCGATGGGCGAACTCGAACGGCTGCTGCGCTCGAAGGCGGTGCTGCTGCCGGGCGTTTCGGTGCGGCTCGACGTCGAACAGGCCGACGGCAGCGTGCAGAGCAAGACGTGGAGCTATCCGGGCGGGCTGCCCGCCTATCTCGCCGAACTCTCCGGCGGCATGGATCCGGTGGCGCCGATGTTCACCGGCGAGAAATACGCCGCCGCCGACGACCCCGCCTATTCCGCCGGCGAGGGCGCGGCCTGGGCGCTGGCGTGGTACGAGCAGCCGGTGGCGTGCGAGTCCTACGTCAATCTCATCCCCACCGTCTCCGGCGGCACGCACGAATCCGGGCTGCGCAGCGGCGTGTTCGAGGCGATGAAATCCTTCGTCGAACATCACGCCCTTCTGCCGCGCGGGGTCAAGCTGCAACAGGACGACGTGTGCGCACGCATGAGCTTCGTGCTCTCGGCGCGCCTGCTCGACCCGCAGTTTCAGGGGCAGGTGAAGGAAAAACTCAACTCGCGCGAAGCGGTGCGGCTGGTGTCGTCGCAGGTGAGCGACCCGTTCGAGATTTGGCTCAACAACCACGTCGACGCCGGCAAGGCCATCGCCGAAATGGCCATCAAGCAGGCGATGGCGCGCCAACGCAGCGCGCAGAAGGTGGAGAAGAAGAAATCTTCCGGCGTCGCCGTGCTGCCGGGCAAATTGGCCGATTGCGAATCGAGCGACATTTCGCAGAACGAGCTTTTCCTCGTCGAGGGCGACTCCGCCGGCGGCTCCGCCAAGATGGCGCGCGACAAGGAGACGCAGGCCATCCTGCCCCTGCGCGGCAAGGTGCAGAACGCGTGGGAAATCGACCCCGACCGCCTGTTCGCCAACGCCGAAATCCACGACATCGCGGTGGCGCTCGGCGTCGACACGCACGGCCCGCAGGACACGCCGGATTTGTCCGGCCTGCGCTACGGCAAGGTGGTCATCATGTCGGACGCCGACGTGGACGGCGCCCACATCCAGACTTTGCTGCTCACCCTGTTCTTCCGCCATTTCCCGCGCCTCATCGACGGCGGCCACATCTACGTCGCGCAGCCGCCGCTCTACCGCATCGACGTGCCGGCACAAGGCAAGAAGCGCCCACCGCGCCGCCTCTACGCCCTCGACGAAGCCGAACTCGCCTCCATCCGCGAGCGTCTGAGCAAGGAAGGCGTGCGCGCCGACAGCATCGAAGTCGGGCGCTTCAAGGGTCTGGGCGAAATGAACCCCGAACAGTTGCGCGAAACCACGATGGACCCCGCCACCCGCCGCGTGCTGCCCGTGCATGTGCGCGACGGCGCGTTCGAGGACACGCTGAGGATGTTCACCCTGCTGATGGGCAAGGGCGAAGCGTCGAGCCGCCGCGCGTGGATGGAGGAAAAGGGCGATACGGTGGAGGCAGACGTTTAGGCGCCGCCAGAACCGGACGTCATTCCTGCTTTTGCGCACCACATCAGCGCGAACACAGTGCATAAATGGGGTAACCAGACATCGGGCGCAGTTCCGAGAAAGGCGGCATGCTGGTCGGCCCGTTCGAACTCGCGCTCGAAGAAATGAAGAGCGTGCGCGCTTACGCTTACCGCGCGTTTACGTACCCTCGTGGTCGCCCATCCCTCAATGCAAATGCTTCGGAATCGCTCCGCCTTCGGGTTCGGGCATTTCGGCGTGGACGATTTCGCCGTCGGGGGAGGGGTAGAGCGGGGCGCCGCAGTCGTCGCAGTATTCGAGCGGGAAGCGGTGGTCGAGCACCTTGACGATGCCGACGCCGCATTCGCGCAGGACGGCTTCGATTTCGGCGGGGACGTCAATGGCGTCGTCCTCGGCGCCAAGAAGCGGCCAGACGACCCCGTGCACGACCTCATCGTCGTCGTCCAGGGTGAAGCCGATGCGGTATTCCTCGATTTGCTCGTCCCAGAAGGGGGCGATGACGGCGCGCAGCTTGATGACCGGCACGTCGAGCGAGGTGACGAGATAGGCGACCGAGGCGCGCACCGAGTAGGAGCGGCTGCTCTTGTCGGCGGCTCGACAGGCGGCGAAATAGGATTCCGGCAGGACGAATTCGAGCGCGCAACCGGGCAATAGCGGGGCGAGACAGCCGCCGCCCTGACCGCGCCATTGCGCCAGCGCCTCGAACCGGCTGCCGTCGGCTTCCTGCCAGCGGAACACAGGGGCGCCGCGCGGCGCGGCGACCGCCGCCAGCAGGTAGCGGGTGTCGGAGAGGAATTGCGCCGTTTCGGGCATCTCGTCGGTGTCGATGTGCATGTCCTTGTTGGCGAGCGCGGCGCGTCCGAGCAGGGCGGCGAAACTGGCGGTGGCGCAATAGCCCTGCGGCAGTTGGTCGGGGCTGAAGAGGAAATCGGCCAGCGCCAAGCGGGCGTTCTGCGCCAGCACGTGCGCTTGCAGATGCACGCGCAGATTGGCGAGCGCCGCCGTGGGCAGGGAGCGCGCCGGAATGCGGAAACGCGACCACGACAGCACCGGGGCGGCGATGAACACCACGTCGAATTCCGCGCCGGGCAGCGCCGGGGTTTCGGTGCGCGATTCGATGGCGTCGGCCAACTCGTCGTAGATGCGCCCGCCTCGGTTGAAAGCCTGGTCGAGCGCGGTGTCCAGCGTGTCCTCGTCGTCGTGGGCGAGCGCGGCGTCGATGGCGGCGGCGAGACGGTCTTCCCAGTAACGGTCTTCGATGCGGCAGCAGGATTCGGCAAGGCCGCCGGCCAGCCAGAGAAGTTCTTCGGCATGGCGGCCAATGCCGCCGCGGCGTTTGCTGCGCGGTCGTTTCATCGTGGGGTTCCGGTCGAAAAGTTGGGCATTCTAGACATTTGGCGCGGCGGGCGGCTCAAAAATCCGCTTCGGTGCGCACGTTCTGCATGATGGTGGCGGAGATTTCCTCGATGGATTTGGCGGTGGAATCCAGCCAGCGGATGTTCTCGCGCCGCATCAGTTTTTGCGCCGCCTCGATTTCGTACTGGCAGTTTTCGAGGCTGGCGTAGTGGCTGTTGGGGCGGCGCTCCTGACGGATTTGCGACAGGCGCTCCGGGGCGATGGTGAGCCCGAAGAGCTTGCCGCGAAAGCTGTGCAGTTCGCCGGGCAGCTTGTTGCGCTCGAAATCTTCCGGGATGAGCGGATAGTTGGCGGCCTTGACGCCGAACTGCATCGCCAGATAGAGGCTGGTCGGCGTCTTGCCGGAGCGCGACACGCCGACGAGGATGACGTCGGCGGTGACCAAATCCTCGGAGGTGGAAACGCCGTCGTCGTGGGTCATGGCGAAGTTGATGGCCTCGATGCGCTTCTTGTAGTCGTTGCTTTCGGCGACGCCGTGGAAGCGCCCGATTTCGTGGCTCTGGTGCTGGCCAAGCTCGATTTCCAGCGGCTCGATGAAACGCTCGAACAGGTCGAGAAAGAGGGCGCTGTCGCGCGCCTCGCGCAGCGCGGCGATGGCCTCCGGGTTGACCAGCGAACTGAAGACGATGGGGCGCAAGCCGGTGTTGCGTTCCGAATCGACGATTTGACGGGCGCAGTCGCGCGCCTTGTCGACGTCGTCGACGAAGGGCATACGCACCTGATGGAAGCGGGTGTTGGGGAATTGGGCGAGCAGGCTGTGGCCGAGAGTCTCGGCGGTGATGCCGGTTCCGTCGGAAACGAAGAAAACCGTGCGGGTGAAAAGGTCGCTCATGGGCTTTGTTTTGGCTGTTGTCCAAGGGTTGTGGGGACGCGGCGGGCGGACAAGCGGCGCATGGGTATTGGGGCAAACCCTGCCGTGCGCGTGTACCGCCTTTCCCGTAGAATGCGCATTTTGCTTTTTCTGAGCGAATTGCGGAAGCCAGTCATGACACGTTACGTCATTCCTTTCACCGAACTCCGTATGACCGACGTCGACAAGGTCGGCGGCAAGAACGCCTCTCTGGGCGAAATGATTAGTCAGTTGCCCGCCAGCGTGCGGGTGCCGGGCGGTTTCGCCACTACGGCGGACGCCTACCGCGACTTTCTTGCCCACGAAGGTCTGTCGCAACGCATCAATCAGGCGCTCGACGCGCTCGACGTCGACAACGTCGATGCGCTCGCCCGCACCGGGGCGCAAATCCGCCAGTGGATTATCGACACCCCCTTCCCGCCGCAGTTGCAGGCCGACATCAAGGCCGCCTACGACGCGATTACCGCCGGCTCCGACGCCGGCAGCTTCGCGGTGCGCTCGTCGGCCACCGCCGAGGATTTGCCCGACGCCTCCTTCGCCGGGCAGCAGGAAACCTTCCTCAACATCCACGGCTACGACAACATCCTGCACGCGATGAAAGAGGTGTTCGCCTCGCTCTACAACGACCGCGCCATCGCCTACCGCGTGCACAAGGGCTTCGCCCACTCCGAAGTGGCGCTCTCGGCGGGCGTGCAGCGCATGGTGCGCTCCGACACCGGCGCTTCCGGCGTCATGTTCTCGCTCGACACCGAATCCGGCTTCAAGGACGTGGTGTTCGTCACCGCCTCCTATGGCCTTGGCGAAACCGTGGTGCAGGGCGCGGTGAACCCCGACGAGTTCTACGTGCACAAGCCGATGATCGAACAGGGGCGTCCGGCGGTAGTTCGACGCAATCTCGGCTCCAAGCTCATCAAGATGGTCTTCGCCGATGCGCGCGAAGCCGGGCGCTCGGTGCGCACCGTCGACGTGCCGGAAGCCGACCGTCACCGCTTCGCGCTCACCGACGAGGACGTGCTCGAACTCGCCCGTTACGCCGTCATCATCGAAAAGCACTATGGCCGCCCGATGGACATCGAGTGGGGCAAGGACGGCGAGGACGGCAAGCTCTACATCCTTCAGGCGCGTCCCGAAACGGTCAAGAGCCAGAACGCCGGGCTGGTGATGGAGAAATACCGCCTGCGCGAATACGGCGAGCCGGTCATTCGCGGCCGCGCCATCGGCCAGAAAATCGGCGCCGGCACGGTGCGCATCGTCGCCGACGCTTCCGAAATGAATCGCGTGCTCGCCGGCGACATCCTCGTCACCGACATGACCGACCCCAACTGGGAGCCGGTGATGAAACGCGCCAGCGCCATCGTCACCAATCGCGGCGGGCGTACCTGCCACGCGGCCATCATCGCCCGCGAACTGGGCATCCCGGCCATCGTCGGCTGCGGCAACGCCACCGAGCTTTTGAAGGAAGGCGACGAAGCCACCGTCTCCTGCGCCGAGGGCGACACCGGCTACGTCTATCGCGGCAAGCTCGATTTCGAGGTCACCACCACCGACATGGGCAACCTGCCCAAGTTGCCGGTGAAAATCATGATGAACGTCGGCAATCCCGAACTCGCCTTCGAGTTCGCGCAGATTCCCAACGGCGGCGTCGGTCTGGCGCGGCTGGAGTTCGTCATCAACAACATGATTGGCATCCACCCGAAAGCGATTCTCGAAATCGAGCAGGTGCCGGCCTCGTTGCGCGAAGACATTCTGCGCCGCTCGCGCGGCTACGCCAGCCCGCGCCAGTTCTTCATCGACAAGCTCGCCGAGGGCGTGGCGACCATCGCCGCCGCCTTCTACCCGAAGCCGGTCATCGTGCGCATGTCGGACTTCAAATCGAACGAATATCGCAAGCTCATGGGCGGCTCGATTTACGAGCCGGAGGAAGAAAACCCCATGCTCGGCTTCCGCGGCGCGTCGCGCTACATCGCCAACAGCTTCCGCGACTGTTTCGAGCTGGAATGTCTGGCGATGAAGAAGGTGCGCGACGTCATCGGCCTGACCAACGTGCAGGTGATGATTCCCTTCGTGCGCACGCTGGAGGAAGGGCAGGGCGTCGTCGATTTGCTCGCCCATCACGGCCTGAAGCGCGGCGAGAACGAACTCAAGCTCATCATGATGTGCGAGATTCCGTCCAACGCCTTGCTCGCCGACGAATTCCTCAAGATTTTCGACGGCTTCTCCATCGGCTCCAACGACCTGACCCAACTCACGCTCGGACTCGACCGCGATTCCGGTCTGGTCGCGCACTCGTTCGACGAACGCGACCCGGCTGTGAAGGTGCTGCTGTCGCAGGCCATCAAGACCGCCAACCGCCTCGGCAAATACGTCGGCATCTGCGGGCAAGGCCCGTCCGACCACGCTGATTTCGCCGCATGGCTGATGCAGGAAGGCATCCAGACGATTTCGCTCAACCCCGACACGGTGGTGTCGACGTGGTTGACGCTGTCGGAAATAGACGCCAAGAGTCGCGCCGCGTAACGGTAGGGGCGAATGATTATTCGCCCCTACGTTCGGTGCACCTCCACCGCGATTCCCGAACTGGAAAAAATATCGACCGCCTCGTCGACGCGCGGTTTTTCGTCGACCGACAGCGGATAGCGCATACCGAGGGCGCGGTATTTGCCCAAGCCGAGCAGGTGGTAGGGCATGATTTCGACCTGCTTCAAACCGGCGGCGACGAGGAAATCGGCGAGGTCGTACAACTCCGGGTCGCTGTCGTTGAAGCCCGGAATCAGCGGCACGCGCACCAGCACGTCGAGCGCGCTCGCGCCCAGACGGCGGGCGTTGTCGAGGATGTCGGCGTTGCCGCTGCCCGTCCATTCGCGGTGTTTGGCCTCGTCGACGTGCTTGACGTCGAGCAGCACGAGGTCGAGATGCGGCAGCATGCGCTCCAACACCGGCCACGGAGCTTTGGCGCAGGTGTCGAGGCAGGTGTGCAGTCCCGCCTCGTCGTGCAGTTCGCGCAGCAGGGCGTGGAGAAAATCCCGCTGCGCCAGCGGTTCGCCGCCGCTCACCGTCACGCCGCCGCCGCTTTGCGAAAAGATGCGCCAGTGCTGACGCACTTCGGCGACGATTTCCTCTACGCCGAGGCGGATGCCCGACACGCTGCGCGCGCCGCGCAGGCAGCCCGGAACGCAGGCGCCGCAGGCGAAGCAGCGCGAGGGGTCGAAGCGCACGCCTTCGCCCTCGCAGCGCATGGCGCGGTTCGGGCAGGTTTTGACGCATTGACCGCAGGCGGCGCACAGGTGGGTGAAATACATCAACTGCGGGCGGGCGCTTTGCGATTCCGGGTTGCCGCACCAGCGGCAGGCGAGCGGGCAGCCTTTCAGGAACACCGTCGACCGCACGCCGGGGCCGTCGTGCAGGCTGAAATGTTGCACGTCAAAAACGACGCCCGTGGGCGTCGTTTCCGTTTGTGGAGCCGCTTGTGCCGTCGCGGTCGAAGTCATGTTTCGGCGGCGCTCTGCGCGTTGACGACGATGCCGCGCTCGGCGTCGAAAACGATTTCGATTTCCGGCAGGGCGGCGTGCAGGCTTTTGTCGATGACCACCGGCAGCCCGTCGAGGCTGAAAACGAGGTCTTCGGCTTCGTTCTTTTCGTCGTCGAGACTGACGCCGAGCGAGAGTTTGGCGCAACAGCCGCCGCCGGTGACGAGGCGCGCGACGCGCACGAAACCGCCGTCGCCGTAGTCCTCCAGAAACTCCGCCAGTTTTTCGCGCGCTTCGCGGCTGATTTCCATCTTGCCTCCGTCGTCAGTTGAACGAGAGTTCGGTGCGGGCGATGAGTTCGTCCTGCACGCCTTCGTGCAGCCGGGTGAAATAGGCGCTGAAACCGGCGACGCGCACGGTCAGGTCGCGGTATTCGGTCGGCGTCTCCTTCGCCTGTCGCAGGGTTTCGGAGCTGACGATGTTGAACTGGATGTGCGAGCCGCCCAAATCCATGTACGCCTTGATGAGCGCGAGCAGCTTGCGCGCGCCGCCGATGCCGGCGATGGCGTTGGGATGGAACTTCATGTTGAAGTGGTTGGAGCCGTATTTCACCGTGTCGAGCGCCTGCGCGGCGGAGGCGACCAGCGCCAGCGGCCCTTTGGTGTCGGTGCCCGGTTGCGCCGACACGCTGGCGTCGGTGAGCGGGCGTTCCTTCTTGCGTCCGGTGGGCAGCGCGCCGGTGAGCAGGCCGAAGTAATTGTGGATGGTGAGCGAATAGGCTTCGATGTTGGCCTTGTGCTCGCCGTAATAGCCTTCGTCGATGCTGTGGAAGATTTTCAGCGCGTCGTCGTAGACGCGCCGCACCAGCGCATCGACTTCGGGGATGCCGTTGCCGTGTTTGGGCGCGTTCTGGCACAGCAGGCGGATGTCCTCCTGTCCCTCGAAATCGGCGGCGAGCGCGGCGCGCAGTTCGCGCATGGTCAGGCGTTTGGTGTCGAACACCAGATGCTTGACCGCCATCAGCGAATTGGCGGCGTCGACCCCGGCGGTGCTGATGACGAAGTAGAGGTAGTAATCGGCGCCGCCGCGCGATTCGGTCTTGCCGCGTTCGAGGCAGCCGCCGTACATGGCGGCGCGGAACGCGCCCGGCACGGTGTCGCCGAGCGCCTTGCTGGCGATGGAGCCGTAGGGGCGAATCTGCGTGAACAGGCTGCGCACCTGCGCGTCGTAGGCGGCGTAGAGGTCGTCGAAATTCCTGAACTTTTCCGGGTCGCCGGTGCGCGCGCCCACCGTTTTTTTGGTGAGCGGGTCGACGCCGTCGTTCAGCGCCAGCTCGAAGCATTTGGCGAGGTTGAAGGTCATGTTCTCGGAGACGAAGGCGGTCTTGCCGGCGACGCCGGTGCCGACGCAGCTCATGTTGATGCAGTTGCGCGCGTCCTCCAGCGTGATGCCGTTTCTGGCGTGGCGCGCCAGCAGACGCTCGACGATGACGTCGGTGTTCATCCACTGCGGCTGGCCCAACCCGGTGCGCTCGAGGTCGATGGCCTTGAGCAGGAAATCTTCCTTCAGCTTGTCGTGGTAGAGCACCGTAATCGTCGGCTGAATGTTGCGCAGCGCGATTTGGGTGTCGAGAATCAGATAGTCGAGTTCGGTGGTGGCGTCCTCGCCGCGCGCGTCGTAGCCGCCGACGTTGATGGTGTGGCCGGTGTGGCCGGAGAGCAGCTTGGAATAAGTGACGCCTTGGTAGTAGCCGAATTCGAGAATCTTGACGAACAGGCACTTCAACCAGGCGATGGCGTCCTCCGGCGCTTTGCCCGCCGCCTTGTCGAGCAGGTAGTAGCGGTTCAGGTACTGGCCGAGCCGCCCCGGCGACGAGCCGCAGCCGCCCTGTTCGATTTGAATGCCGAGATGCAGGAACCACCACGATTGCACCGCTTCGCGGAAATTGCGCGGCGGGTGTTCGGGGACGCGGCGGCAGACTTCGGCAATCTCCAGCAGTTCGACCTTGCGCGTCGCGTCCTCGGTGCTGGCCGCGGTTTCGGCGGCGAGGTCGGCGTAGCGGTGGGCGAGGGCGACGACGGCGCGCAGGACGATGAGCACGGCGCGGTAGAAGTCGATTTTGGCGGCGTTCTCCGCCGTCACCTTGAGGGCGTGCAGGCGCTGTTCGGTTTCGACGACGATGGCGGCAAGCCCTTTGTTCACGAAGGTTTCGTAATCGACGTTGCCGGCGCCCTTGGTGAAGCTCGCGCCTTCGGTGAACAGCCCGGCTTCGAGCAGCGGGCGCGGGTCCCAATCGTGCAACTGTTTGGCGAGCCGCCGCGCTTTCGCCCCGGCGCTGCGATTCTTGAAGAAGCGCGCCGCTTCAATCATCAACTGCTTTTCTTCCTTGGAAATGTCGATTTTCCCAAGGTGGCTCATCATCGCCTGATTCAATTCCTTGAGTATCCATTCCGAATCCCATTCCGGATAGACGTAAACGCCCGCCGGATGGCCGGTGACGGTGCCGGCGATGGGGTTGTCGTCGAGATAGATATGCTTGGATTGCAGCAATTTCTCGAACAGGCGGGCGCGCAGGACGATGGGCGGCTCGTAGTCGTATTCGCGGTAGGTTTCGAGCAGGTAGGTCAGGCGTTCGGTGTCGATTTTCTGCGGCGCGTTGAGCAGGAACTCCTTGGCGCGCGTGGCGGCGGCCTCGCAACGCTGACGCTGGATTTCCGGCAGGATGTGGCCGGAGGCGTCTAGGTAGGAGGCATTGCGTTCGTTTTTCTTGCTCGCGGTTTTGCGGTGTCCGCTGACGCCGACGTCGGTTCTGTACATTTTTCGTCTCCAGTGGCGGCGATGTCGCCTGAAATCCAGCCTGCAAGCATAGGCGCGGCCATGAATGACGAAAACGATTGTTTTCTCATAACAATATGAATCGAAAGGAAAAATACTAATAAGAAATACTT
>JAISSY010000006.1 GCA_031272995.1 Azoarcus sp. | reverse complement strand
CGGCGAGACGAACGATTTTGACCCGTGGGCCTTCGAGCGTCAGCGCGCTCACCACCGGGGCGCGGTAGAAAAGCGACGACAACTGGGCGTTCACGACGATACGCTCGACGCTCAACGCTGCCTCGCCCGCATTTTCGCCGCCCTGCGGCTCCATGATTCGGACGCCGCGCAACTCCGCCGTCATGGTGAAGGGATTGAAGCCGACGCCGTCGAGCGCGACCTCGCGCCCGAGAAAATCGCCGACGATGCTCGGCAGGTAATGCCTGACCAGCATCGGCGCGCCGAAAAAGCCCAGTACGGCGACGAGCAGCAGAAAAATCACGAACCCGACGATTGGCCGCAAGAGGCGGCGCGGGTCGAACGAACCCGTCGCATCGGGAGCCGGGGCGGCCGTCGCGCGCGAATCCTGTTCCATGAACGCAGACTTCTCCTCAAATGAGCCGACACGGACGCTTGCGCGTTTTTCCGTGCACATAAGTGTGAATCATCTCACGGATGGGCGTGTCTTTCATCAGCGCCTATCGCCGTTGCATCCGGTTACATTTAATCGGCAACCAGAAAACGCGGTTTTGGCGCCGACGCCGACTCGCTATCATGCCGCCATGCCCCCGCGCCGCCTCGAACTTCTCGCCCCCGCCAAAACCGCCGACATCGGCATCGCCGCCATCGACCACGGCGCCGACGCCGTCTACATCGGCGGCCCTGCTTTCGGGGCGCGCAGCGCGGCGGACAACGCCATCGCCGACATCGCCCGTCTCGCCGCGCACGCGCACCGCTACCACGCCCGCGTCCTGCTCACCCTCAACACCCTGTTGCGAAACGACGAACTGGAGCCGGCGCGCCGCCTCGCATGGCAAGCGTATGAAGCCGGCGTCGACGCCCTCATCGTGCAGGACATGGGTCTGCTCGAACTCGACCTGCCGCCGCTGGCGCTGCACGCCAGCACGCAATGCGACATTCGCGATGCGGCGCGCGCCCGCTTTCTGCAGGATGTGGGCTTCTCCCGTCTCGTGCTGGCGCGCGAACTGACCATCGACGAAGTGCGGGAAATCGCCGCCGCCACGAGTTGCGAACTCGAATACTTCGTCCATGGCGCGCTGTGCGTCGCCTTCAGCGGCCAGTGCTACATCAGTCAGGCGCAGACCGGACGCAGCGCCAATCGCGGCGAATGCTCGCAAGCCTGCCGCCTGCCCTACGACCTCGCCGACGGCGACGGCAAAGTGCTGGCGCGCGGCCAACATCTGTTATCGCTCAAGGACAACGACCAGAGCGCCCACCTCGCCGAACTGGCCGCCGCGGGCGTCACCGCGTTCAAAATCGAAGGCCGTTACAAGGACATGGCCTACGTCAAGAACATCGTCGCGTATTACCGGCAGCGGTTGGACGAGGCGATTCTCCCCTCCCTGACAAGGGAGGGGCCGGGGGTGGGTTTGGGGCCGTCCAAACGGGCAACGACTGTGGCCTAGAGCGACGCCGACAACCCCTCCCCGTCCCTCCCCTTCTCAGGGGAGGCAGTACGGTATCGGCGCGCTTCCCGCGGCCAATGCGTCTACACCTTCGCCCCGCAAACGGAAAAAACCTTCAACCGCGCCTACACCGATTATTTCGTCCACGGTCGCCAGCACGGCATCGAAGCTTTCGCCTCCCCCGCCTTCGCCGGCGAAGCGGTGGGCAAGGTGGCGCGCATCGACGCGGCCAAACGGCGCTTCTTCGACCTCGACACCCCGGTGGCGCTCGCCAACGGCGACGGTCTGGCATGGTTCGACGACGGCGGCCAACTCGCCGGCCTGCGCGTCAACCGCGTCGAACCCGCCCCCGGCGGCGTGCGCGTCTTCCCCGCCGCGCCGGTTCCCGACGGCCTGCGCGTCGGCGCGGCGATGTCGCGCAACCACGACCACGCCTTCATGCGTCTGCTGGAAAAGCCTTCCGCCCGCCGCCGCATCGCTGTCGACCTCCATCTCGAATTCGACCCCAATGGCTGCGAACTCGCTCTCGTCGACGAGGACGGCATCGCCGCCCAAGTCCGCCTCGACGTGAAAGCCGAACCGGCGCGCGACCCCGAACGCGCCAACGCCGAAATCCGCCGTCATCTCGCCAAACTGGGCGAGACGATTTTCACCGCCCGCGACATCGCCATCGTCGGCGCGCCGCTTTTCCTTCCCGCCGCCACCCTCAACGCCCTGCGCCGCGACGCCGTCGCCCGCCTCGAAGCCGCCCGTCTCGCCCAATACCCGCGTCCAACGCGCGCCGCGCCGGTCGCGCCGCCGCCGGTTTTCCCGCAGGACGCCCTCACCTACCTGAACAACGTCCTCAACGACAAGGCGCGCGCCTTCTACGCCCGCCACGGCGTGCGCGCAATCGAAGCCGCTTTCGAGGCCGGCGAAGTGACGGGCGAAGCGGCGCTGATGACCACGCGCCACTGTCTGCGCTACAGCTTCGACCTGTGCCCGAAGGAAGTGAAAGGCATCCGCCCGACCCCGATGCTGCTCATCCACGGCAAGGAAACGCTGACGCTGAAGTTCGATTGCAAGCAATGCGTCATGCAGGTGGTCGGCCAACCAACGAGGAAATCCGCATGACCGCCACGCCCGCTCCGCAACCCTACGTCACCAAGGACGGCAGCCTCATCCGCGAACTGCTGCACCCGCAGAACATCCCCGGACTCGGCATGAGCCTTGCCGAAGCGGTGGTCGAACCCGGCGCAAGCACCGAAGAACACCGCCACCCCGCCTTCGACGAAATCTATTACGGACTCGAAGGCGAAGGCACGCTCTACATCGACGGTCAACCGCGCCCCTTCGCGGCGGATTCGTACTACCTGCTGCCCAGAAACACGCGGCATTGGCTGAAGGCCAAAACGCGCTTGCGGCTGTTGTGCGTGTGTTGTCCGGGGTATACGCATGAGGGGACGGTGCTGGAGGGAAAGCAAGCATAAAAAAGCAAGTCGACAAAACCGTCTGTCGGCTCGTCCCCGGAAACGTGTTGCAAAAACCAGAAACCGTTACTTTTTCACGCTGCGCGTACTTATAATGC
>JAISSY010000002.1 GCA_031272995.1 Azoarcus sp. | reverse complement strand
ACCGGCATGGGCGTATGCGTGAAGTTGTCCGCCAACGCCGGTTACGCGCCGGCGGAAATCGTGTTTTACCGCTCGCTGGTGGGGCTGATCATCATGGCCGTCATCGTGCGCTGGCGCGGGGTGTCGCTGGCGACGCCGCACTGGGGACGGCAGATGAAGCGCGGCGTCACCGGCTTCTGTTCGCTGTCGGTCTATTTCTACGCCATCGGCCTTTTGCCGCTGGCGACGGCGGTGACGCTCAACTACACCTCGCCGATTTTCCTCATGGTGATGCTGGCGCTGTTTCGCGGCTTGCGGCTGAACGCTGGCGTCGGGCTGTCGCTCGGACTCGGCATGGCGGGGGTCGCCTGCATGTTGCATCCCTCGTTCGGCGCCGACGCTCTGTACGGCTGTATGGTGGCGCTCGGCTCGGCGGTGCTGGCGGCGATGACCTATTTCGACGTGCGCGACCTCGGCCAGCGCGGCGAGCCGGAAGCGCGCACGGTGTTCTATTTCGCGGTGTCGTCGGTGGCGCTGGCGACGGTGTGGATTTGCTTCACGACCCTGCACGAACTGACGCTCGCCGGTTTCTGCAAGCTCGCCGGCGTGGGTGTTTTCGCGACGCTGGCGCAACTGGCGATGACCCGAGCCTACGCGCGCGGCAAGGTGCTGTTGAGCGCCAGTCTGGCGTACTCCACGGTGCTGTTCTCGACGATTTTCGGCGTGCTCTTTCTCGGCGACGGCTTCGGCTGGCTGGAGGCGCTCGGCATGGCGCTGGTGATGGTGTCGGGGGTGGCGGCGAATTATTTTTCGGCGGCGAGAAAATAAAAAACGGGAAGCCGGAGCTTCCCGTTTTGTGTTTGAAGCGTGTCGAATCAGGCGCGACGGCGACGCATCCCGACGAAACCGGCGATGCCGATGCCAAGCAGCGCCAGCACGCCCGGTTCGGGAACCGTGCCGGTGCGTTCGGCGGTCATCGAGAAATGCACGTAGCTGTAGCTGTTTTCTTCCGTGTCGAATTGGCCGTTCTGGAAGGCTTCGTAGAGCGTGCTCGGCGTGTCGGAGACGAAAGTGACGCTATAGACGTAGCCGTCGCCGCCAGCGTAGTCGCGGGTAAATTCGAACGGGGCAATCGTGAAAATGTCGTTGCCCGGATTGAGCGTTTCATTGAATACCACCGCGAAGCTGTCGCTGTACGTCAGACCGTACAGGTCGAAGCTCAACAGCAGGTTGGTTTGCGCTACCGAGCGGTGTCTGGTGGTTTCGGGGACGCTGGAGTTGTAATGGGTGAGCCTCGTGCCGCCGTCGGTGTCGTTGAACAGTTCCAGCGAACTGGGGTCGCCCCACCACAGTTTGGTGGACGTCGCGCCTTCCCATGCGGCGGAACCCCAATAGGTCGTGGAATGCGCCGCGTCGAAAGGATTGCCGTTGTTGTCGTACGTGTTGGGCAAATCCCACGTCAGGGTGAAGGGAACCGGGGCGGCGAGGGCAACGGTCGTCGCGCAGGTCAGGGCGCTGGCGGCGATAAATTTGGAGATGGTGTTGAATCTCATGATTTTGACTCCGAAAGTCGAGTAATAATTTTTTAACTCTGCGACCTGATTCAGCAAAAAGCTTGCCAGATTGCAAGTAGTTGTTTATTAAACGAATAATTATTATTGTCATGGCGCCATGTAAAGCCATGCGACAGTACGAACCCGTGCCGGAGGTGGTAGCGCATGAAGACAATCCTCTGTTCGATGGCGGCCTGTCTCGCCGTCCTGCTGTGCGGCGCGGCGCGCGCGGACGCGCCCGATTTGGTCGTCTTCCACACCAACGACGTGCATGGCCATGTATTGCCGGAGGAAAGGGACGGCGAAACCCTCGCGCCCGGCTTTGCGCGCATCGAGACGGTGGTCGACGGCGAACCCGCGCCGCACCTCCTGCTCGACGCCGGCGACGTGCTGCACGGGCAGCCGTTCGCCACCGCGCATGAAGGGGAAGACGTCGCGCGCCTGCTGCAAATGCTCGGTTACGACGCGCTCGCGGCCGGCAATCACGATTTCGATTACGGCGCGGCGCGGCTGCTGGAATTGCGCGCCTTGTACAGCCTGCCTTTCGTCGCCGCCAACGTCGCGCGCCGCGACGACGGACGACTCCTGTTGCCGCCTTGGGTGGTGAAAAACGTCGGCGGTGTGCGGGTGGGCATTTTCGGGCTGGCGACGCCGATGACACCGACGAGCACCCATCCGCGCAACGTCGCGGCGCTCGATTTCGGCGCGCCCGCGCGCACGTTCGCCGCCGCCCGCAAGGCGGTGGCGGCCTTGCGCGCCGAGGAAAAGGTCGATTTGGTCATCGCGCTCGTCCATCTCGGCAGCGAGGCGTATTGCTGGCCAAGCTCGCTCGAACTGGCGCGCGCCGTGCCCGGCATCGAACTCATCGTCGATGGTCACAGCCACAGCGAACTGGCCGAGCGCGTCGGCGGCGCGCTGGTGGTGAGCGCGGGCGAGGCGCTCGCCAATCTCGGACGGGTGGAGGCGCGCCGCGCCCCGGATGGCGGTTGGCGACTGGAGGCGCGGCTGATTCCCGCCGCCGCGCTCGCCTCGGTGACGCCGGAGCCGACGACGGCGGCGTGGCTGGAAGCGCGGCGGGACGCCATCGCCGCCGAAATGGACGCCACGGTGGCGAACGCGCCTTTCGCGCTCGACGGACGGCGCGAAGTCATCCGCCAGCGCAGCGCCAATCTGGGTCGGCTGCTGGCGGCGGCGATGATGCGGGAGAGCGGCGCGACGGCGGCGCTGGTCAACAGCGGCACGGTGCGCGGCGACATTCCCGCCGGGCCGGTCAGCGTCGCCAAACTGCTCGAAGTGCTGCCCTACGGCAACAAGGTGGTGGCGGTGGAAGTCTCCGGCGCCGAATTGCTCGCCGCCTTGCGCCACGGGCTTGCCCAACCCGGAGGCGGCGCTTTCCCGCAGTTCTACGGGTTGGAAGTGAAGGCGACGCGCACCGCGGACGGCGGCCTGCGTCCGCTCGCCGTGCGCATCGATGGCAAGCCGCTCGCGCTCAAGCGCCGCTACACGGTGGCGATTCACGATTTTCTCGCCGCCGGCGGCGACGGCTATGCGATGTTCAAGGTTTTGCCGCGCCGAACCTTCGGCACGCTGGACGAGGCGTTGCGCCGTTTTCTCGCCAGCGCCAGCCGTGGCGAACTCGACGCCATCGACGCCGCCAAAGTCCTACAATGCGCGGCTTGTGACGAAAAGTAGGCAAGGCAAGGCATGAGCACGAAATCGTGGGCGCGGCGGTGGTGGCTTTGGGCGTGCGTCGCCCTCGTTTCCCTGCACGGCGCGGCATGGGCGCGCGAGGTCGCGCCGGCGGTCGATACCTCCGTTTATCCGCCGTCCGGCTTCGTTTTCGTGCGCGACGCGGTGGCGGACGCCGTGCTCGACGTCCGCTACGCCGGCGCCGACAACTTCGTCGCCGCCAGAATCGACGGTTACGAGGCGGACGAGGCGATTTTGAGCGTCGAAGCCGCCGTCGCTTTGCGTGCAGTTACCCGCGATTTGCGTGCAAAAGGCTACTGTTTGAAGATTTTCGACGCTTATCGACCCGCCTCCGCCGTGCGCCATTTCGTGCGTTGGGCCGAGGATTTGGCCGACACCCGCAATCAGGCGACTTACTACCCCGGCGTCGACAAGGCGAAATTGTTCGAGTTGGGCTACGTCGCCCGTCGTTCCGGGCATTCGCGCGGCAGCACCGTCGACCTAACCCTCGTCGACGCCGCCAGCGGCGCGGAACTCGACATGGGTTCGCATTTCGATTTCTTCAACGCCGCTTCGCACCACGACGCAGCGGGCGTCACCGCCGCGCAGGCCGCCAACCGCGCGCTGTTGCGCGACGCGATGGAAGCGCGCGGCTTCAAGCGGTTGAAAGAGGAATGGTGGCATTACACGCTGAAAAGCGAGCCTTATCCCTCCACCTATTTTGAATTCCCGGTCGCCGCGCCGCGCCCGGTCGACGAGGCGACGCGGACGCTGCTGGAAGCGAAAGCCGGTGGCGCCGGCAAGGCGCTGGTAGTGACGGCGGACGCCGCCGCGCCGCAGCGCGCCACGCTGCGCGCCTACGCCAGAGCCGACGGCGTGTGGACGCTGCGTTTCACCACCCCGGTCTGGCTCGGTCGCAGCGGTTTTCGCCCCGACAAGCGCGAAGGCGACGGCGGCACGCCGACCGGCGTCTACACTTTCACGCGCGCTTTCGGCGTCGCCCCCGACCCCGGCTCGACCTTGCCCTACACTCAGGTTTCCGCCGCCGACGTGTGGGTGGACGACCCGGCCTCGCGCTATTACAACCAGTGGGCGCGCAGCGATTATCCCGACGCCGACTGGCGTTCCGCCGAGCGGCTGGCGAACTTCAAGGACGCCTACAAGCACGCGCTCGTCATCGCCTACAACGTCGCGCCCACCGTGCCGGGCAAGGGGTCGGCGATTTTTCTGCACGTCTCGACCGGGCGACCCACCGCCGGTTGCGTCGCGGTGCCGGAAGCGGCCTTGGTGTTCCTGCTCGGCTTCGTCGCGCCGGACACGCGCATCGTGCTCGCGCCCTGAGCGCCGCTAGGCGACCGGAAAGAACATCGCCATGCACGAGCCGAGGTTCATGCGCGCGGCTTCGCGCACGCTGTCGAAATAGCCGGCGTCGATTTCGAGGTCTTCCCAGATGCGCGGGTCGATGCGCTCGACCGCCTGCGCGCTCGGCTCGTCCTTGCGCTCGGCTTCGCTGATGGCCTGCGCCACGTGCAGCACTTCCGCCTCGCGCATACGCTCGCCCGCCAATCGCGGTGCAAGCTGCGCCCCGACCACTTCGGCGAAGCGCGTCGGCAACTGCCAGTTGTCCATCAGCGCCGCGCCGACTTCGGCGAAATCGCAGCCGACGATGCGCCGTTCGCTCACCGAAAGCGGCTCGTTGCCGGCTTCGGCTTCGGCGCGCGCTTCCAGCGCCAGTTCGGGCACGGTTTGATACATCACCGGATGGCCGATGTCGGCGAGCAGCCCGATGACGAACAGGCGGTCGGAAGCCGGCCCGCAGGCGACGTGCGCCAATTCGCGCGCGCCGAGCGCGGTCATCATGCAGTGCTGCCAGTAATGCTTCATGTCCATGCTCTGCGGCTGGATGCCGTCGAACACGGCGCTTATCGTCATCGCCAGCACCAAATCGTGCGTCTGCTGCATGCCGAGAATGGGAATGGCGCGCTCGACGGTTTCGATTTTGCGGCTGAAACCGTAGAAGGCGCTGTTGACCAACCGCAGGATGCCGGCGGTGATGGCGGGGTCGGATTCGACCAGTCGTGCCACTTCGGCGATGGTGCCGTCGGGCGATTCGAGCTGTTCGCGCACGCGGTAATACACCGTGGGCAACGCGGCGAGCGTCTCGATGTAGGCGACGAGTTCCTGAGCGGAATGCATGACGAATGGCGCGACGAGCCGATGGAGCGTGAATTATCCCCGCTCGCCAGCGCCCGGAAGCGTGAAAAAAGTCGCCGTATTCCAGTTTCCCATGCACGCGATTTCGTCATTCCCGCGAAAGCGGGAATCCAGAAGCCAACATACGGCGCGAAGCGCCGCTATCTCGCTTTCCAGCACCCCTGCACGACGCGCAGCAATTCCGTAAACACCTTGGGCGAGCCGGCGACGACGTTGCCGTTGTCGAGGTATTCGTCCTTGCCGGCGAAATCGGCGACGAAGCCGCCCGCTTCCTGAATCAGCAGCACGCCCGCCGCCATGTCCCACGGCTTCAGGCCGATTTCCCAGAAGCCGTCCAGCCGCCCGGCGGCGAGCCAGGCGAGGTCGAGCGAAGCCGCGCCGGGGCGGCGCAGGCCGGCGCTTTTCTGCGTCAGTTCGCGGAACATGGCGATGTAGGCGTCGACGTGGTCGAACTGGCGAAACGGAAAGCCGGTGCCGAGCAGGGCGTCGGCGAGCTTTTGCCGCTTGGAGACGCGGATGCGGCGGTCGTTGAGGAACGCGCCGCGCCCGCGCGAGGCGACGAACAACTCGTTGGCGGTGGGGTCGAAAATCACCGCATGTTCGGGCGCGCCTTTCCTGGTGAGCGCAATCGACACCGCGTACTGCGGAAAGCCGTGGATGAAATTGGTGGTGCCGTCGAGCGGGTCGATGACCCAGACGAATTCGGCGCCGCGCCCCTCGGTCGGCCCGCTGCGGCCCGATTCCTCCGCCAGAATGCCGTGCTCCGGGAAGGCTTCGCTCAGGATGCCGACGATGGCTTCCTCGGCGGCGCGGTCGACCTCGGTGACGAAATCGTTCGGCGCCTTGGCTTCGACGTTGAGCAAATCGAGTTGATTGGCGGCCTGATTGATGATTGAAGCGGCGCGGCGCGCGGCCTTGACGGCGATGTTGACGGCGGGGTCGAGGTTGGGGTTCATGTTCCTGCGCTCCGTGGGGCGGGGGCGAAAACATATAATTTTACGATGAATGCTCCACTCACGCTCGACCGTATTCGTGTCGTCCTCACGCGTCCCAGTCATCCCGGCAATATCGGCGCCGCCGCGCGGGCGATGAAAACCATGGGATTGCACGATTTATGGCTGGTCGCGCCGACATCCTTTCCCGACCCGGTGGCGGTGGCGCGCGCCTCCGGCGCCGCCGACGTGCTCGACCACGCGCAGGTGACGCCAACCCTGTCGCAGGCGCTCGCCGGCACCGTGTTCGCGGCGGCGCTGACGGCGCGGCGACGCGACCTCGCGCTGCCGCGCGCCGCGCCGCGCGAGGCCGCCGCCGAATTGCTGGCGTGGCGCGAGAAGGGCGACGTGGCGCTGGTTTTCGGCAACGAGGCGAGCGGACTCACCAACGACGAACTCGCCCTCTGCGCCCGCCCGGTGACGATTCCTACCAGCCCCGACTACAGCTCGCTCAACCTCGGCGCGGCGGTGCAGTTGATGTGCTACGAACTGCGCCTCGCCGCCCTGGGCGAGACCGCCCCCTTCGCCGCCGAACCGCTGCCCGACCCGGCGACGCACGAGGAAATCGAAGGCTTCTTCGCCCATCTCGAAGCCGGCATCGTCGCCAGCGGCTTTCTCGACCCGGCGAAACCGCGCCGCCTCATGCCGCGCCTGCGCCGGCTGTTCGGGCGCGCGCGTCTGGAGAAGGAGGAAGTCGCCATCCTGCGCGGCATCGTCGCCAGCTTTATTACCCCTACTAATAAATAGCGAACTAAAAGTAAAATGGCGCGCTCAAAGCGCGACGCAGCCCGCATCCGCTCCATTGACCCGCACAGGAAGCCTCCCCGATGTTCGAACAATTGCGTGAAGACCTTGCCAGCGTGCGCGAGCGCGACCCGGCGGCCCGTTCGACGTGGGAGGTGCTTACCTGCTACCCCGGCGTCCATGCGCTGATTTGGCACCGCCTCGGCCACGCGGCGTGGGGCAGGGGGCTGCACTGGCTCGGACGCATGATTAGTCACATCGGGCGTTTTCTCACCGGCATCGAAATCCACCCTGCTGCCGTCATCGGGCGGCGCGTCTTCATCGACCACGGCATGGGCGTGGTCATCGGCGAGACCGCCGAAGTCGGCGACGATTGCACGATTTATCAGGGCGTCACCCTCGGCGGCACTACGCTCTACCGCAACACCAAGCGTCACCCGACGCTGGGGCGCGGCGTCGTGGTCGGCGCCGGGGCCAAGGTACTCGGCGGGTTCGAGGTCGGCGACGGGGCGAAAATCGGCTCCAACGCCGTGGTCACCAAGCCGGTGCCCGCCGGCGCCACCGCGGTCGGCAACCCGGCGCGCATTCTCGACCCCGACCACAGCGCCAAGCCCGAACACCCCGCCGAACACGGCGGCTTTTCGTTCTCGGCCTACGCCGTCACCAGCGACATGAGCGACCCGCTCGCCCGCGCCCTGCACGGGCTGCTCGACCACGCCGCCGACACCGACCGCCGTTTTCACCTGCTGGTCGAACGCCTCGCGGCGGCGGGCATCACGCTCGACCCGGCGGTGGAAGAAAAGAAGGACGATTTCGACCCCGACGAACTCTCGAAAATGGTCGATTGAATACTGTCATGCCAATTGTGTGACATAATTCGCGCCACTTGCGTGACATATTGCGTGACACTTTCCGT
Source organism: Azoarcus sp. (assembly GCA_031272995.1). Lineage (GTDB taxonomy): Bacteria > Pseudomonadota > Gammaproteobacteria > Burkholderiales > Rhodocyclaceae > WRNU01. The sequence continues at coordinate 15,050 of JAISSY010000002.1, read as the reverse complement.
CACGCAAATCATTCGGGGGCGCCATGGATCGGGCGGAGCACGCGCGACAGTGCGACATGATTCTCGCCACGGTGGCGGAATACCCCGGCGGCGTCGGCATTTCCACCCTGCACGACGCCATCGTCGCCCGTCGCGGCCCAATCAATCGTCGCACCTTGCAACGTCGTCTGGCGCGTCTGGCGCGCGACGGCCGCATCCTCGGCGAAGGCAGGAGCGTCGCCCGCCTCTACAAGCCGGTCACATTTGAGTCGCTGCTTTCGGCGTGGAAAGTCGCCGAGCCGGGTTCGGTCTACGAGTTGTACGTGCCGCTCAGCGCCGAGGGCGCGGAAGTGCGCGATCTCGTCCGCCAACCGCAGGAGCGGCGCGCCCCGGTGGGTTACGACCGTCGCCTGCTGGAGCGTTACGTGCCGGGGATGAGCCAATATCTGTCCGACGCGCAACGACACAAGCTGCATCGACTCGGACGCACCGAGGCGGCGGGGCAGCCGTCCGGCGCTTACGCCCGCGCCAATCTGAAGCGATTCTGCGTCGATCTGGCGTGGTCGTCCTCGCGTCTGGAGGGCAACGGCTACAGCCGCCGCGACGTGCAAATCCTGCTCGAACAGGGGCGCGCCCCCGCGCTCGGCAACGCGCTCGAAACGCAGATGATCCTCAACCACCGCGCCGCCATCGTCAGGCTGGTGGCGGACGCGGCCGTGGATGGGTACGAGGTGCGCGCTTTCCGCGACCTGCACGCGCTGCTGTCGCAGAATCCGCCGCACGTGCCGGGGGATTTCAACCCGAAGCGGCACATATGGGAAACCGAAGGGCAGGCGGTGATGCCGCTGTTCATCGAGGAGCGTTTCCGGCTGCTGCTCGACAAGACCGCCGCCATCGCCGACCCGTTCGAGCAAGCGTTCTTTCTGCTGGTGCAGATTCCCTATCTGCAACCGTTCATGAGCCTCAACAAGCGCGTGGCGCGGCTGGCCGCCAACATCCCGCTCATTCGCCACAATCTGCGCCCGCTCACCTTCATCGACGTGCCCGAACTCGCCTACGTCGAAGGCACCATCGGCGTCTACGAACTGCGCCGCGTCGAACTGCTGCGCGACGTGTTCGTGTGGGCCTACGAGCGCGCCTGCAAACGCTAGTCAGTCGTTTTCGACCAGCCGCAACGACAGGTCGAGCGCCTTCACGTCCTTGGTGATGCCGCCCACCGAGATGCGGTCGACGCCGGTTTCGGCGATGGCGCGCACCGTATGCAGATTGACTCCGCCGGAAGCCTCCAGCACGGCGCGACCGTCGGTCAAATCCACGGCGGCGCGCAACTCGGCGAGGCTCATGTTGTCGAGCAGAATCATGGTCGCGCCGGCGTCGAGCGCGGTTTGCAGTTCGGCGAGGTTTTCGACCTCGATTTCGACGAACACGCCTTGCGGCGCCAACTCGTGCGCCGCTTCGACCGCTTCGGCCACGCCTCCGGCGGCGATGATGTGGTTCTCCTTGACCAGAATGCCGTCGTACAGGCCCGTGCGGTGGTTGAGTCCCCCGCCTACCGTGACCGCGTATTTCTGCGCCAGTCGCAGGCCGGGCAGGGTTTTGCGCGTGTCGACGATGCGGGCGTCGGTGCCGGCAACGGCGTCGACGTAACGGCGCGTCGCGGTGGCGACGGCGGAGAGCAGTTGCAGGAAGTTCAGCGCCGTGCGTTCGGCGGTGAGGAGCGCCCGCGCCGGGGCTTGCACGTCGCACAACGCCTGTCCGGCGGTGACGGCATCGCCGTCCTGCACCAGCCAGCGCACGGTGGCTTCCGGGGTGAGCGCCGCGAAAGTGGCGTCGAACCATGCCGTGCCGCAGACGACGGCGTTCTCGCGCGTGATGACGGTGGCGCTGGCGCGGGCGTTTTCCGGCACCAGCAGGGCGGTGAGGTCGCCCGCGCCGACGTCCTCGGCGAGCGCGGCGGCGACGTTGCGCTGGATTTCGATACGCAGTTGTTCCTCGGACATGGCGGGCGTTCCGGTAATTTTCGACGCTGAATTGTACGAAATAAGCGGGCTTGCGACTTATTTGCCGAGGTTGCGCCGGTTTCGGTTTCGTGTTGCGGGAAACACTTATACGATGCGGCGGTTACCTGCATTGGATATTTCGACGGACGGCTCAATCATGTTTCGCCGCAATCCACTCGTTGAACAGCGCCCGCGCGGCGGCGATGGTTTCACCCGCCGTGAGACCGATGGGGCCGACGCCCCCCGCCGCCAGCCGGTCGGCGGCGGCGCCGTGCAGGTGGACGGCGGCGAGCAGCGCCGCTTCGGCGGGCCAGCCTTGCGCCAGCAGGGCGAGCGCGATGCCGCTCAACACGTCGCCCATGGCGGCGCTGGACATGCCGGGGTTTCCAGTGTCGTTGACGAACCAGCGCCCGTCGGGGGCGGCGACGATGCTGCCGCAGCCCTTGAGCACGACGCAGGCTGCGAACTTGCGCGCCAATTCGAGGGCGGCTTCGACGCGATTCGCCTGCACGGCGGCGGTGTCGGTGGCGAGCAGGCGCGCGGTTTCCGCCGGATGCGGGGTCAGCACGGTGGCGGCCTGACGTTTGGCGACGGCGGCGGCGAGTTCGGGCGCTTGGCTGACGAGGTTGAGCGCGTCGGCGTCGAGCACGAGCGCCGCCTCAAGGGCGATGACTTCGCGCAGCAGGCGGGCGGCTTCGTCGCTCGTTCCCAATCCCGGCCCGGCGGCGATGGCGCTGGCGCTTGGCGGCAGCGCGGCGGCGGGGCGCAGCATCAGTTCGGGCTGCGCCGGGTCGACGCGCGGCGCGTCGGGGTCGAGCAGACAGGCGTAGACGCGCCCTGCGCCGAGATGCAGGGCGGCGCGCGCCGCGAGCAGCGCCGCGCCGACCATGCCGGGCGCGCCGCCGAGCACGCAGGCGTCGCCGTAAAGCCCCTTGTGCGAGTTTTTGGCGCGCGGCTGGAGATGGGCGGCGAAAAGCTCGCGCTCGATGCGCCACGCCGAGGGGCGAACCGCGCTGGCGGCGTCGAGGTCAAGCGTGTGCAGAAAAATTTCGCCGCAGTAATCGGGGCCGTCGAGAGTGAGCAAGCCCGGCTTGTGAGCGATGAAAGTGGCGGTGTGGCTGGCGCGCACGCAGGGGCCGAGGCGGCGTCCGGTGTCGGCGTCGAGTCCGCTCGGCACGTCGATGGCGAGCACCGGCGTCGTGATGGGCAGGGCGGCGATGGCGTCTATCCACGCCGCGTATTGGCCTTCGAGCGCGCGTTGCAGGCCGATGCCGAACAGGGCGTCGACGACGAGCACCCAACCGGCTGGCGGCGGCGCGGGCAGGGCGGCGACGGTTTCGCCGCCGGCATCGAAATAAGCGGCGCGGGCGCGGGCGGCGTCTTCCGGCAGGCGGGCAGGGTCGGCGGCGAAAACGACCACCACTTCGCGGCCGGCGCGGCGCAGTTCGCGCGCCAGCACGAAACCGTCGCCGCCGTTGTTGCCGGGGCCGCAGAGCACGAGCGTCGGGCCGGGACGGTCGGCGGTGATGAGAAGCGCGTCGCGGGCGGCGGCGCGACCGGCGCGCTCCATCAGGGGAGGGTCGGCGTCGGGCAGGAAAACGCGCTCAATTTCGCGGATTTCGCGGACGGAATGAACGGGATCGGCCATAGGTTATTTTCGCTCCGACACGGCAGGGGGGAATATACGACCTCGCGCCGTTTCCACGGCAAAACTGGAGGAAGCCCACCGACCCTGTGTAGAATACGCGTTTCGCCAAAACTCGCCGACCGACATGCCGCTTTTCTGCGGTAAGCGCGGCGGCATTATCGACACGTCAGGATCGTTGAATGCAGACCAATCAGGAAACCACGAACACCCCCGCCAACGCGCTGGAGCGCCGCATCGACATGTCGGTCGCGGTGGCCGACATCGACAGGGACGTCGACGTTCGCCTCAAGCGGCTGTCGCATACCGTGAAAATGCCCGGCTTCCGGCCCGGCAAGGTGCCGCTCAAGGTGGTGGCGCGCACTTACGAGCCGCAAGCGCGTTCGGAAGCCATCGGCGCGGCGGTGGAAAAAGCCTTCGGCGAGGCGGTGCGGGCGCAGAATCTGCGTGTGGCGGGCTACCCGCGCATCGAGCCGAAAGAGGCGTCCTCCGCCGACGTGCTCGAATTCAGCGCCGTGTTCGAGATATATCCCGAAGTGAAAGTGGGCGATTTGTCGTCCAAAGCCATTGAGCGCCCGCTGCTCGAAGTCGGCGACGCCGAAGTCGACCGCACGCTCGACGTGCTGCGCAAGCAGCGCACCAAGTACGAAGCGGTCGAACGCGCCGCCGCTGCCGGCGACCGCGTGGTGGTCGATTTTGCCGGGCGCAAGGACGGCGAGTTGTTCGAGGGCGGACAGGCGCTGGAATTTCCCTTCGTGCTCGGCGCCGGCACCATGCTCAAGGATTTCGACGCCGCGGTGAACGGCATGTCGCCGGGCGAAACCAAGACGTTCGACCTCACTTTCCCGGCTGACTACCAAGCCGAGAAACTTGCCGGCCAGACGGTGCAGTTCGAGGTGAAGGTGCACAAGGTCGAAGCGCCGGTGCTGCCGGAAATCGACGCCGCCTTCGCGCGCGCCCTCGGCGTCGCCGACGGCGACATCGCCAAGCTGCGCGAGGAGGTCAAGGGCAATCTGGTGCGCGAGGTCAAGCGCCGCATCCAGAGCAAGGTGAAGGAGCAGGCGTTGGAAGCGTTGCTCGCCGTCACGCCGCTGGACGCGCCCAAGGCGCTGGTGCAGGCCGAATCCGAACAACTGGCCGAAAACGCCCGCCAGGATTTGCGCTCGCGTGGCGTGCCCGCCGACAAGGTGCCGGTGGAGCCGGGCTGGTTCACCGACCAGGCGGTGCGCCGCGTCAAGCTCGGCCTCGTCATGGCCGAACTGGTCAAGACCAACGAGTTGCTCGCCAAGCCGGAACAGGTGCGGGCGCTGGTCGAGGAAATGGCGCAGAGCTACGAAGACCCCGCCGAACTGGTGCGCTGGTATTACGAAAAACCGGAGCGTCTGGCGCAGGCCGAGGCGCTGGTGACGGAAGACAACGTGGTCGATTGGGTGTGCGGACAGGCCAAGACCACCGACAAGGCGGTTTCCTTCGACGAACTGATGGGCAACAACGCGGCCCCCGCCGCCTGAAGCCCGCGCAACAGGGAGAGAGCAGAATGGCGAGCGACAAATCCATATTGGGCGGCGACTGGAACCCGGTCGGACTCGGCCTCGTGCCGATGGTCGTCGAGCAGAGCGGGCGCGGCGAGCGCGCCTACGACATCTATTCGCGCCTGCTGAAAGAGCGCATCGTCTTTCTCGTCGGGCAGGTCAACGACAACACCGCCAACCTCATCGTGGCGCAACTGCTCTTTCTCGAATCGGAAAACCCGGAGAAGGACATTTACTTCTACATCAACTCTCCGGGCGGTTCGGTGACGGCGGGGATGTCGATTTACGACACCATGCAGTTCATCAAGCCCGACGTGAGCACGCTTTGCATCGGTCAGGCCGCCAGCATGGGTTCTTTCCTGCTCGCCGCCGGCGCCAAGGGCAAGCGTTTCTGCCTGCCCAATTCGCGCGTGATGATTCACCAGCCGCTCGGCGGTTTTCAGGGGCAGGCTTCCGACATCGAAATCCATGCGCGCGAAATTCTCCATATCCGCGCGCGTTTGAACGAACTGTTGTCAAAACACACGGGCAAGCCGGTCGAGCAGATAGAAAAGGATACCGATCGGGATAATTTCCTGTCGGCGGAAGAAGCGAAAGAGTACGGTCTAATCGACAAGGTTATGACCACCCGCGACGACGGCTGACAGGAGGGAGACCAACATGCCGGACAAGAGGACGAGCACGGACGGGGAGAAACTGCTCTACTGTTCGTTTTGCGGCAAGAGCCAGCACGAAGTCAGGAAGCTCATCGCCGGGCCGTCGGTCTTCATCTGCGACGAGTGCATCGGCCTGTGCAACGACATCATCCGCGAGGAAATCGCCGACGGTCTCGGCGTCGAGAACATTCGCGGCCAGTTGCCGACCCCGCACGAGATTTGCGCCATCCTCGACCAATACGTCATCGGCCAGTCCGGCGCCAAGCGCAATCTCTCGGTGGCGGTCTATAACCACTACAAGCGCCTGCGCCACATCGGCGCGGCGGTCAAGGACGACGTGGAGCTTGCCAAGAGCAACATCCTGTTGATTGGCCCCACCGGCTCCGGCAAGACGCTCTTGGCGCAAACGCTGGCACGGCTGCTGAACGTGCCCTTCGTCATGGCCGACGCCACCACGCTCACCGAAGCGGGCTACGTCGGCGAGGATGTCGAGAACATCATCCAGAAGCTGCTGCAAAAGTGCGATTACGACGTCGAGAAAGCGCAGCAGGGCATCGTCTACATCGACGAAATCGACAAAATCTCGCGCAAATCCGACAACCCGTCGATTACGCGCGATGTCTCCGGCGAGGGCGTGCAGCAGGCGCTGCTCAAACTGGTCGAAGGCACCATCGCCTCCATTCCGCCGCAGGGCGGGCGCAAGCACCCCAATCAGGATTTCATCCAGGTCGACACCACCAACGTGCTGTTCATCTGCGGCGGCGCGTTCGACGGGCTGGAGAAGGTCATCCTCAACCGCACCGACAAGGTGGGCATCGGCTTCGGCGCCGAGGTCAAGAGCAGCGAATCCCGCAGCCTCACCGAAACCTTCGGGCAGGTGGAGCCGGAAGACCTCATCAAGTTCGGTCTCATCCCCGAATTGATTGGCCGTCTGCCGGTGGTCGCCACCCTGCACGAACTCGACGAGGACGCGCTCATCCAGATTCTGGTCGAGCCGAAGAACGCGCTGGTCAAGCAATACCAGAAGCTGTTCTCGATGGAAGGGGTCGAACTCGAAATCCGCCCGGCGGCGCTGCACGCGGTGGCCAAGAAAGCCATCCGCCGCAAGACCGGCGCGCGCGGGCTGCGTTCGATTCTGGAAATGTCGCTGCTCGACATCATGTACGACCTGCCCAGTCTGGAAGGCGTCACCAAGGTCGTCATCGACGAGGGCGCCATCGAGGAAGGCAGCAAGCCCCTGTTGATTTACGCCGACAAACCGAAAGTCTCCGGCTCCAACTGAGCCATCGGCCACTTGAATTAACGGAACCGCGCCCTAATATGGACGCGGTTCCGTTCCTGTCAACGAGGATAGAAAAATGCCCGGCTCCGCCGAACTCCCCAACCAACAACTGGAATTGCCGCTGCTGCCCCTGCGCGACGTGGTGGTGTTTCCGCACATGGTCATTCCGCTCTTCGTCGGACGGCCCAAGTCGATAAAGGCGCTGGAAGCGGCGATGGAGACGGGCAAGAGCATCCTGCTCGTGGCGCAGCACTCGGCGGCCAAGGACGAACCCTCGACCGACGACCTCTACGAAGTCGGCTGCGTCGCCAACATCCTGCAAATGCTGCGGCTGCCCGACGGCACCATCAAGGTGCTGGTCGAAGGGCTGCATCGCGCCCGCCTCGACGCCGTGGACGAACTGCGGCAGGTGTTCATCGCCCGCGCCACGCCGGTGGGTTCCACCGGGCGCGAAAACACCGAGGTCGAAGCGATGCGGCGCGCCATCATCGCCCAGTTCGACCAGTACGTGAAACTGAACAAGAAGATTCCCTCGGAAATTCTTTCTTCATTGGCCGGCATCGAGGACACAGGCCGTCTCGCCGACACCATCGCCGCCCATCTGCCGCTCAAGCTCGAACAGAAGCAGGAAATCCTGCAAATGTTCAACGTCGGCGAACGCCTGAACCGGCTGCTGGCGCAAATCGAAAACGAAATCGACATCCTTCAGGTCGAAAAGCGCATCCGTGGCCGCGTCAAGCGCCAGATGGAAAAGAGCCAGCGCGAGTACTACCTCAACGAGCAGGTCAAGGCCATCCAGAAGGAACTCGGCGAAGGCGAGGAGGGCGCCGACCTCGACGAGATGGAAAAGAAAATCAAATCCGTCGGCATGTCGAAGGAGGCGCTCGCCAAAACGCTCGGCGAATTCAAGAAGCTGCGCCTGATGTCGCCGATGTCGGCGGAAGCCACCGTGGTGCGCAACTACGTCGACACCATGGTGGCGTTGCCGTGGAAGAAACGCTCGCGCGTCAGCAAGGACTTGGCCGGGGCGCAGAAGATTCTCGACAAGGACCACTACGGCTTGGAGAAGGTCAAGGAGCGCATCGTCGAATACCTTGCCGTGCAGCAGCGCGTCGACAAGGTGAAAGCGCCCATCCTCTGCCTCGTCGGCCCTCCAGGCGTCGGCAAGACCTCGCTGGGGCAATCCATCGCAAAGGCCACCAACCGCAAGTTCGTGCGCATGGCGCTGGGCGGCGTGCGCGACGAAGCCGAAATTCGCGGCCACCGTCGCACCTATATCGGTTCGATGCCCGGCAAAATCCTCCAGAACATGACCAAGGTCGGGGTCAAGAACCCGCTCTTCCTGCTCGACGAAGTCGACAAACTCGGCATGGATTTTCGCGGCGACCCGTCCTCGGCGCTGCTCGAAGTGCTCGACCCGGAACAGAACCACACCTTTCAGGACCACTACATCGAAGTCGATTACGACCTCTCCGACGTGATGTTCGTCGCCACCGCCAACACGCTGAACATCCCGCCGGCGCTGCTCGACCGCATGGAGGTGATTCGCCTTTCCGGCTACACCGAGGACGAGAAGGTCAACATCGCCCACCGCTATCTGCTGCCCAAGCAGTTGAAGAACAACGGCCTGAAGCAAACCGAGCTATCGGTGACCGACGACGCGCTGCGCGACATCTGCCGCTATTACACGCGCGAAGCCGGCGTGCGCGGTCTGGAGCGCGAGATTTCCAAGATTTGCCGCAAGGTGGTCAAGAGCCTCGTGCTGAAGCCGCGCGTGCGCAAGGTCATCGTCAACGCCAAGAATCTCGACAAATACATCGGCGTGCGCCGTTTCCTTTTCGGTATGGCCGAAAAGCAGAATCAAATCGGGCAGGTGACCGGCTTGGCGTGGACGGAAGTCGGCGGCGAATTGCTCACCGTCGAAGCGGTGGTGTTGCCCGGCAAGGGCAAGGTGATGACCACCGGCAAATTGGGCGAAGTGATGCAGGAATCCATTCAGGCCGCTTTGTCCGTCGTGCGTCGGCGCGCTCGTTCCTTGGGCATCGAAGGCGACTTTTATCAAAAAAGCGACCTCCACATTCACCTTCCCGAGGGCGCAATTCCCAAAGACGGCCCCTCTGCGGGTAGCGCCATTACAACGGCTCTCGTTTCCGCGCTCACCGGGATTCCGGTTTGCTGCGACGTGGCGATGACCGGCGAAATCACGCTACGAGGCGAAGTTCTGCCCATCGGCGGCCTGAAAGAGAAGCTGCTTGCGGCTGTCAGAGGGGGCATCACGCGGGCGCTGATTCCAGAAGAAAACGTCAAGGATCTTGCCGAAATCCCCGACAACATTAAAAATACGATTGAGATCATTCCCGTGCGTTGGATTGACCAAGTTCTCGAACTTGCACTCGAACGCAAACCGGTGCCGTTGGCCGAGCCTGAAGAGGCCGTCCCGGCTCCCGGCGGGGAGGATCCGGCAGCGAGTGCGTCACAGGCCATACGGGCACATTGACGGCTCCTCGGAGCGCGAGCGGCCCGCAAGGCAAGCGGTGATTCATTACCGGTTGCGCACGGGCTGTTTTTCGATCGTTGCACGAGGGAGCTAAACATGAACAAAACCGAACTGATTGACCAAATCGCCAAGAAGGCGGAAGTGTCGAAGGCCGCTGCCGGGAGGGTACTTGACGCAGTGACCGCGGCAGTGACCGCCTCGCTCAAGAAGAAGGAATCCGTGACTCTGGTCGGTTTCGGAACTTTCTACGTCAGCAAGCGCGCCGCTCGCACCGGGCGCAACCCGCGCACCGGCAAGGCGATCAAAATCGCCGCCGCCAATGTGCCGCGTTTCCGCGCTGGCAAGAGCCTTAAGGGTGCCGTAAAATAAGGCTTTGCGCCGCGCGGGTGCTTAGCTCAGTTGGTAGAGCGTCGCCCTTACAAGGCGAATGTCGGCGGTTCGAGCCCGTCAGTACCCACCAATAAAAGGACTTGGCAAGAAATTGCCAAGTCCTTTTTCATTATTGCTTTATATCCAACGCCGGGTATTGGCGCGATAAAGCGCGAATTCATCGCCAAACGCAGCGGCGAGCGCATTTTCTTCGGGGATGATTTGAAAGCGGTTCATATAGCCGACGAAAACGAACGGCAAGACAAAAACCGGCGGCGAGGCGAGGTAGAACGCCCAGCCGAACAGAATCAACGCCATTGCGAGATAAATCGGATTGCGGCTGAATCGGTAAATTCCGTGCGTGAGCAAGGTGGTCGCCTGCTCCGGGTGCTGCGGATCGAGCGTCGTCCGCGCGCGCCGGAAAGTGAAGTACGCCGTCACGAGAACCGCCGCGCCCAGTACGATGGCGACGGCGCAAGCGACGAGATGCAGCGTCGTGGGCTGGCCGGGGTAGAGATAGCGGGCAACTGCCCACATGAGCGCGGCGACGATCAACAAGACGACGGGCGGAGGGATTTTCAGGTTCAGGGCGGACATGGTGGGTGTTTCGTCCTTGGGGGTGAGTCGGTAAGAAGGCGACAGTCTAGCCAAAGATATACGAGTAGAATTTCCTCTTGGTGAATTTATCGTCCGATCTCTGATTTCACATGCTCCAGATCAACCACGAATTCCTGAAGCCGCTGGCGAAAAAATACATTTGGTGGAAAACGCCGGATGAGGCGCTGGCGTTTCCCGAACGCGTCATTGCGCAGGTAATGAACCTCGGCGTATTCGAGGACGTGCAGGCGCTGGCGTCGCAGGTTGGCGACGACGTATTGCGCGAGGTCGTGCAAAACGCCGAAGCAGGCTGGTTCAACGGTCGCTCGTGGGCGTATTGGCATTACCGCCTTGGGCTGGCCGAGGTCGACCGGGTTCCGCCTCTGCCGGTGCGGAGGTTTGGGTGATGGGAACGTTCAAGCCGTGCTTGGATATTCTTCCTCCTGCGCAACGGAGAATTTGGCCTGAATTACGCGGCGCGGCTGAACTTGGGTTTGTCCTGTACGGCGGCACAGCCATCGCCCTGCGGTTAGGGCACAGGGTTTCTGTGGATTTCGATTTCTTCTCAAGCCAGCCGCTCGACCGCGAGGCCATCAAGGCGGCTTTACCTTTCGTGGCGCGTTCCACGTCGATTCAGGATAAAGGAAAGAGTTGGAGTCTGTTGGCGCCGTGTGGCGATGCAGGAGACGTAAAGGTTTCTTTTTTTGGCGGAATTTCTTTCGGCAGGGTGGGGGAGCCGGATTTCACCGATGATGGCGTTATGCAGGTAGCTTCGCTCGATGACCTGATGGCGACCAAGGTCAAGGTTGTGCTTCAGCGCGCGGAAGCGAAGGATTATCGGGATGTGGCGGAGATGATCAAGACTGGTGCAAATCTGGCCAAAGGTCTTGCGGCGGCACGGCTGTTTTATGGGGATAATTTTCAGCCGGAGGAGAGTCTGAAGGCGCTGGTTTATTTTGACGATGGGGATTTGAGGAATCTATCTTTGGCGGAAAAAAATATTCTTGTTCAATCCGTGGATTCGATAAATCTTTTGCCTTCATGTCGTTTGTCGTCGAAAGAACTGAAGTAGCAATAAAAAAGGGAGGGTTCCCCCTCCCTTTGTTTTTCCAACTTTCGTCGATCAATTCTTCGACTGATCCACCAGTTTGTTCTTCTTGATCCACGGCATCATGTCGCGCAGTTTGGCGCCGACTTTTTCGACCGGGTGTTCGGCGATCAGGCGGCGGCGAGCGGTCATGGAGGGGTAGCCGGTGCTGCCTTCGAGGATGAATTCCTTGGCGTAGTCGCCGTTCTGGATGCGCTTCAGGGCTTCGCGCATGGCTTCGCGCGAGGCGGCGGTGACGACGCGCGGGCCGGTGACGTATTCACCGTATTCGGCGTTGTTCGAGATCGAGTAGTTCATATTGGCGATACCGCCTTCGTAGATGAGATCCACGATGAGCTTGACTTCGTGCAGACACTCGAAATAGGCCATTTCAGGGGCGTAGCCGCCTTCGACCAGAGTCTCGAAACCGGTCTTGATGAGTTCGACCAAACCACCGCACAGCACGCATTGCTCGCCGAACAAGTCGGTTTCGGTTTCTTCGCGGAAGGTGGTTTCGATGACGCCGCCCTTGGTGCCGCCGTTGGCCGCGGCGTAGGAGAGGGCGAGGTCGCGCGCCTTGCCGGATTTGTCTTGGTAGACGGCGATGAGCGACGGCACGCCGCCACCTTTCAGGTATTCGGAACGCACCGTGTGGCCGGGGCCTTTCGGGGCGATCATGATGACGTCGACGTCCTTGCCCGGAATGACCTGGTTGTAGTGGATGTTGAAGCCGTGCGCGAAGCCGAGCGCCGCGCCTTTCTTGAGGTTGGGTTCCACGGAGTCGCGGTAGACCTGCGGGATGACTTCGTCGGGCACCAGCATCATCACGACGTCGGCGCCTTCCACCGCCTTGGCGATTTCCTCGACCTTGAGTCCGGCGGCCTTGGCCTTCTTCCACGAATCGCTGTTCTTGAGCACGCCGACGGTGACTTTCACGCCGGAATCGTTCAGGTTTTGCGCGTGGGCGTGGCCTTGCGAGCCGTAGCCGACGATGGTGACTTTCTTGCCTTTGATGAGGGAGAGGTCGGCGTCTTTGTCGTAATAGACTTTCATGATGTTCCTTTCAGGGGTGGGTTCCGGGTTTGAGAATTCCGGGTTCAGAGTTTGAGCACGCGCTCGCCGCGGCCGATGCCGCAGGTGCCGGAGCGCACGGTTTCGACGAGCAGGGCCGGGTCGATGGCGGCGATGAATGCGTCGAGCTTGCGGTCGTTGCCGGTCAGCTCGATCACGTAAGAGGTGTCGGTGACGTCGATGATGTGGGCGCGGAAGATGTCGGCCATGCGCTTCATCTCCTCGCGCGCCGCGCCGGTGGCGCGCACCTTGACGAGCAGCAGTTCGCGCTCGATGTTGGGCGCTTCCGAGAGGTCGATGACCTTGATGACGTCGACCAGCTTGTTCAACTGCTTGGTGATTTGCTCGATGATTTCGTTCGAGCCGGAGGTGACGAGGGTCATGCGCGACATCGACTCGTCCTCGGTGGGGGCGACGGTGAGCGATTCGATGTTGTAGCCGCGCGCGGAGAACAGACCCGACACCCTCGACAGGGCGCCGGATTCGTTCTCGATCAGCAGGGAAATGACGTGACGCATGGGTGCGCTCCTGAATTCAGCGGATGGCGTTCGGCGATGGGCGGGCGGCTCATCCCAGATCTTCGTCGGTGGGCAGCACCATTTCGGTGAGTCCCTTGCCGCCCGGAACCATGGGATAGACGTTTTCCGAGCGGTCGATCTGGAAGTCGATGAACACGAGGTCGTTCTTGTGCTTGGTGAACGCCTCGCGCAAGGCGCCTTCCACGTCGCCCGGCTTTTCGACCCGGATGCCGACGTGGCCGTAGGCTTCGGCCAGCTTGACGAAATCGGGCAGCGAATCCATGTAGGAGCCGGAATAGCGCTGGCCGTGGAACATCTGCTGCCATTGCCGCACCATGCCGAGATAGCGGTTGTTGAGCAGGCAAATCTTGAGCGGCAGACGGAACTGACGGCAGGTGGACAGCTCCTGAATGTTCATCTGGATCGAGCCTTCGCCGGTGATGCAGGCCACCGTCGCTTTCGGGTTGGCCAGTTGCGCGCCCATGGCGTAGGGCAGGCCGACGCCCATGGTGCCGAGACCGCCGGAATTGAGCCAGCGGCGCGGCTTCTCGAAGCGGTAATACTGCGCCGCCCACATCTGGTGCTGGCCGACGTCGGAGGCCACGATGGCGTCGCCCTTGGTGACTTCCCACAGCTTCTGGATGACGTATTGCGGCTTGATGAGCGTCTTGGAGAGCTTGTATTCGAGACACTTCTTGCCGCGCCATTCCTCGATGCGCTTCCACCAGTCGGCGGTTTTGGCCGGGTCGGGTTGCGCGCCGCCCTCGATTTGATGCAGCAGTTGTTCGATGACGTCGCGCACGTTGCCGACGATGGGAATGTCCACCTTGACGCGTTTGGCGATGGAGGCGGGGTCGATGTCGATGTGGATGATCTTGCGCGGCTCGGCGGCGAAGTGTTCGACGTTGCCGATCACGCGATCGTCGAAGCGCGTGCCGATGGCGAGCAGCACGTCGGAGTGATGCAATGCCATGTTGGCTTCATAGGTGCCGTGCATCCCCGGCATGCCAAGATATTGGCGGTCGCTCGCCGGATAGCCGCCCAAGCCCATCAGGGTGGTGGTGATCGGGGCGTTGAGGAGGCGGGTCAGGCGGGTGAGTTCCTCGGCGGCGTTGGAGAGCACGACGCCGCCGCCGGTGTAGATGACCGGGCGCTTGGCGTTCAGCAGCAGTTGCGCCGCTTTCTTGATTTGCCCCTGATGGCCGCGCACCACCGGGTTGTAGGAGCGCATCGAGATTTCTTTCGGGTAGGCGAATTCACAGGGCGTGTTCGACACGTCCTTGGGAATGTCCACCAGCACCGGGCCGGGACGTCCGGTGCGCGCGAGATAGAAGGCTTTCTTCAGCGTCACCGCAAGCTCGGCCACGTCGCGCACGAGGAAGTTGTGCTTGACGCAGGGGCGAGTGACGCCGACGGTGTCCAGTTCCTGAAAGGCGTCTTGTCCGATGAAGGATGTCGCCACCTGACCGGAGATGATGACCAGCGGAATCGAATCGTAATAAGCTGTGGCGATGCCGGTAACGGCGTTGCTCGCGCCGGGGCCGGAGGTGACCATCGCCACGCCCACCTTGCCGGTGCTGCGCGCGTAGCCGTCGGCCGCGTGCACGGCGGCCTGCTCATGACGCACGAGGACGTGACGGATGTCGTCCTGTTGGAAAAGCGCGTCGTACAGGAAAAGGACTGCGCCGCCCGGATACCCGAACACGTAGTCGACCTTTTCCTCCTGCAAACACCTGACTAGAATCTCCGCCCCTGTCAGCACCATCGTAAACCGCCTTGTGTGATTAACGTTCAAGGAAACCGCAAAACGTTACCGT
>JAISSY010000177.1 GCA_031272995.1 Azoarcus sp. | reverse complement strand
CAGCAGAGCCAGACTCCAGCGCACGCAAGCGCGCCCGACCACAGGCGACGGCGCGACGGAGGTCAAGGCCAACGTCATCGTCATGGCCGCCCGCCGTAGAGGTTCCACGCAATCACGTCGTCCTTGCTCTCCACCCCGTCGGGGCCGAGCGAGAACAGTTCATAGGCATATTCCTTGCCCGGATTGCGATACTGATAGGGACGCCCCCACGGGTCGACGGGCAGCGCGGCGATTTGACCGCTGTCGACCAGATAGCGCAGGCCGTTCGCGGTGTCGGGCATGTGCGGCCCGGTCAGCAGCAGACTGCGCAGAGCGCGAATGTCGTCGCGGGCGCGGGCGTAATTGGCGTCCTCGCCGCGCGGCAGACCGCCGACCAGCCACGCCGCCATCGCCACGGCGGCGGCCAGAGGCAGGACGAGGGCGAGTAGTTCGGCGAGACTGGGGAAACGGGAAGCGGTGGCGGTGTTCATCTCGACTCTCCTTGCGCGACGACGGAACGCGACGGCACGACGACGCTCGCCTCCTCCAGCATCAGCGGCGGAATGACGACATCGACTTTCCCCAAACCCTGACTTTCGATGTTGCGCAGAATCGGCTGCACCGCGAGGCGGTACCAGAGCCGGGCGGTGACGGTGAATGGGCCGCTCGTCTCCGCCGGCAACGCGATGTCGTAATCCACCGCATCGGTCGCTTTCGGCGCAATCGGCTTTCGCGTGTAGTGCAGGGTAAAGGCGTCGAACAACAGGTGACGCTGGTCGAGCTTGCCTTCGGTGTCACGCACTTCCTTCATCCAGCGCACGGCGGACTTGTCTTCCTCGCCTTTCACGTCGTCGAATTTGCCCTGATGGAAAACGACCTTGCCGCTCGCGTCCTTCGCTTCGACTTCCAGCCACAGATAACGCTGGTCGAGCGGCCCGGTGGGCAGGGCGTGGCCGGCGCCGGCGTTGGTCACCGAAACGCGCAGGCGCAGCGCATCGGCGGCGGGCGGCGCGGGCAGGGCTTCCACCTTCAGTTCGGCGGCCTCTTGCAGCAAGGCGACCACCATGGAATTGGTCTTGCCCAACTCCCTGGTGAATTCGGCGCGGTCCCACAGGCGGTTCAGCCCCGGCGGCGAGCCGCCGCGCAGCGCCAGCAGCAGGCCGGAAGGCAGGCCGGTGTTGGAGAGCAGATAGTTGTTGCCCGGAATGCGGTGCGAGACGGTCTTCTTCGGACGCTCGCCGCGTTTGAGCGCAGCGACGAAGGCGGCGGGGTCGGCGGACATGTGGCAGTCCTGACACTGCACCCCGGCGCGGGCGTAGGGCGATTGCCGCCATTCCTCGTAGGTGTCCTGCAAGTTCATCGGCGGCGTCGCGGCGTTGACCGCGGTGGGGCGAATCTCGGTATGACAAGCGCCGCACAAATCGCTCTTGCCCATCAGCGGCTGCAAGCGCCGCGCCCGCATGTCTTCGGAATGGCGCGACGGCGCGGCGGCAATCAGCGCCGGATGCGCGTAGCGGAACACACCGTCGATGTCGACTTCCAGCGCGCCGTTGCCCGCCATCGGTTCGGCCTTGTTCACGGCGTGGCAGACGATGCAGGCGGTTCCCTCCTCCAGCGCCGAGGTTTCCTGCACGCTGTTGGCGGGCGTCACCGCCCCGGCCAGCGTGCCGAGCGGGTTGTGGCAGGATTCGCACCAGCGCCCCTTCTCGATGCCGTGCGCCTTGGCGGCGCGGGTGGCGGTGGTGTTCTCCTGCACGGTGGCGTCGTAAATCAGGTCGAGGTCGGAAATCGCGTGCATCGATGTCGCCCACTCCAGCGTCTCCTTTCGATGACATTCGCCGCAGGCGAGCGCCCCCGGCACGGCGCGCCAGTTGGTGAGTTTGCCGCTCGGCGTCGTGATGCCGCCGGGATAGAACGGCAACGGCCCGGAGCCGAAGGGCTGCGAATAGAGCGACAATTCCTTCTTGGCGTCGACCGGCAAATCGACCGGCGCGGGCAGAAATTCATCGAGCGCCAGCGCCACGAGCACGGTGACGACGAGCGCCGCCAGAAAGCGGGTGAGCGGCAGGGAGAAGAAACGCGCCGGCAGTTTCATGACAATGCCCTCTTGGGGAAATGCAGCAGCACGAAGAACGCGAACAGCCCGGAAAAAGTGACGTGCAGGCGCAGCAAGGCTTGCGCGGTGCCGAAGGCGTAGACGGTCGGCTTGCCGGAGAGATAGAGAAATCCGGGCGCGGCGATGGCGAAGCCGCTGGCGACGACGACGAGCACGCAGCAGGTGAGAATGAAGCCGAGCAGGCGGTGATAGAGGGTTTCGCCGCGATAGATGCGTTTCAGCATCCGCCAGGGCATCAGCAGGTTGAACAGCGATTCCTTGCCGTCGTGCAGATGCACGAACAGAAACGGCACGAAGAACACGACGCCGAGCGCGCCGGAGACGAGATGCGTCACCAATATCGTCAGCCGCGCGTGTCCGTTGCCGAGCGGCAGCATCAGCGCCAGCCCGGTGGCGGTGGCGATGGCGAGGCTGTAGACCATCGCCATCAACAGATGGCGCGAGGATTCGCGCGTGCGCCAAACCAGCAACCCGGCGCTTTCGACTTTTTCGTTCATTGCCCCTCTCCTTCTTTCTATGTTTCGCCGTAAAGCGCCAGCCGCTTCAGACACGCCTGCCGATGCGCGCGCCCGCGCCCCGGCGGCAGCGGCGCGCCGTCGTCGAGGCGCAGGCCGTACTCCAGCCCCTGACGTTCGGCCTCGCAAACCCATTGACATAGCTGCGACAGCCGGCTTTCGACCTCGCCCGCGCAGGCGGCGGCGTCCAGCCACAACGCCGCGCCGCCTTTGCCGCCGTCGAAATCGTTGACCGTCAGTTCGCCGCCGCGCGCATAGACGCGCCAGTTGACCCGGCGCGGCGAATCGCCCGGCGCGTAGGCTCGCAGCCCGCGCCAATCGCCGGACTCGCGCTGACGATGCGCCGGGTTCGGCGCGCGTCCGGGCAGCGGGCGTTCGCCCTGCGGGCGCGGATAAATCAACGCCTCCACCGTCGGCAAGGCGCGCTGCGCTCGCCACAGGCCGAGCGGATGCAGCGACACCAGCCGCAGGCCGGCGATTTTTCGCTTGCCGCGCGCCGGGGCGGTGAGCGGCAGTTCCAACGTGGCGGCGTCGCTGGCGGGGACGATTGCCGCCGCGCCGCCGCGCAAACTCACCGCCTCGCGCCTTCTTCCGCTCGTCTCCCGCACGCTGCCGACCACGTTCACCGTCTCGCCCGCGAACGCCATCGGCATCGCCGCCGGCAGCCATTCCAGCCCGACGAGATTGCGTCGGCATTGCCACCCCGACGACAGCATCACCGACAGCAACACGAACGCGAGTGCGAACACGAGGTTGTTGCCGTAATTGATGGCCGTCGCCAGCAGCGCCAGCACCGCCAGCAGCATGAAAACGCCGGCGGCGGTGGGAGCGAGGACGATGCGCGCGGGCTTCATCACCGCCTCACGGCAAGGCCACCGCGGCCAGCAGTTCGCGCGCCGCCGGCGCCGCCTCGCGCACATCGCCCAGTCCCAGACGATGCCCGACCACGCACGGGAAAACCGCCTGCACGTCGTCGGGCAACACATGGTCGCGCCCGTCGAGCAGCGCCCAAGAGCGCGCCGCCGCCAACAAGGCTTGCGCGCCGCGCGGCGACAGCCCGTAAGCCAGCCCGGCGGCATGACGCGTGTGTTCGGCCAGCGCCCGCACGTAGGCGAGCAGCGGTTCGGCGGCGTAAACGGCGCGAGCGCGCGCCTGCAAGGCCAGCAACGATTCGGCGTCCAGCGCCGGCTCCATGCGCTCCAGCAACGCGCGCCTGTCCTCGCCGCGCAGGATGTCCAGCTCCGCCGCCGCGTCCGGGTAGCCGAGCGACAGGCGCATCATGAAGCGGTCGAGTTGCGCCTCCGGCAGCGGATTGGTGGACAATTGGTCGACCGGATTCTGCGTGGCGATGACGAAGAACGGCTGCGGCAGCGCCCGGCTCGCGCCGTCGCTCGACACCTGCCGCTCCTCCATCGCCTCCAGCAGCGCCGATTGCGTCTTGGGCGAGGCGCGGTTGATTTCGTCCGCCAGCAGCACCTGCGCGAACACAGGCCCCGGTCGGAAAACGAATTCCCCCGTCTCGCGGTCGAACACCGCCGCCCCGGTCAAATCCCCCGGCAGCATGTCGCTGGTGAACTGCACCCGATTGAAGCGCAGCCCCATCGCCCGCGCCAGCGCGTGCGCCAGCACCGTCTTGCCCATCCCCGGCAAATCTTCGAGCAACAGATGCCCGCCCGCCACGAGGCAAGCCAGCGCCAGCCGCACCGCCTCGTCCTTGCCGAGCAGAAT
>JAISSY010000174.1 GCA_031272995.1 Azoarcus sp. | reverse complement strand
TCGCTGGCCATCATGCGCGAAACCGGCTGCCCGGTGGTGTTCGACGCCACCCATTCGGTGCAGTTGCCGGGCGGGCAGGGCGCGTCCTCCGGCGGTCAGCGCGAATTCGTGCCGGTGCTGGCGCGGGCGGCGGTGGCCGTCGGCGTGGCGGGAATCTTCATGGAAACGCATCCGCGCCCGGACGAGGCGCTCTCCGACGGGCCGAATAGCTGGCCGCTGGCGCGCGCCGCCGAACTGCTGCGGATGCTGAAAGAAATCGACTCTCTCGTGAAATCAACTCAACAGGAACCGACATGAGTGCAATCGTTGATGTCATCGCGCGCGAAATTCTCGACTCGCGCGGCAACCCCACCGTCGAAGCCGACGTGCTGCTCGAATCCGGCGTCATGGGCCGCGCCGCCGTGCCTTCGGGCGCGTCCACCGGCTCGCGCGAAGCCATCGAATTGCGCGACGGCGATGCCGCCCGCTTTCTCGGCAAGGGCGTGCTGCGCGCGGTGGAAAATGTGAACACCGAAATCTCGGAAGCCATCGTCGGGCTGGACGTGGAGGAACAGACCTTCATCGACCGCACGATGATTGATTTGGATGGCACCGACAACAAATCGCGCCTCGGCGCCAACGCCATCCTCGCGGTGTCCATCGCCGTGGCGCGCGCTGCCGCCGAGGAAGCCGGGCTGCCGCTGTACCGCTACTTCGGCGGCTCCAGCCCGATGGTGATGCCGGTGCCGATGATGAACGTCATCAACGGCGGCGAACACGCCAACAACAGCCTCGACATTCAGGAATGCATGATTATGCCGGTGGGGGCGAAAAGCTTCCGCGAGGCGCTGCGTTGCGGCGCGGAAGTCTTCCAGCACCTGAAGAAAATCGTCGATAAAAAGGGCTTCCCGACCACGGTGGGCGACGAGGGCGGTTTCGCCCCCAACGTCTCCGGCACCGCCGAGGCGCTCAAATTGATACTCGACGCGGTGTCCGCCGCCGGTTACGAGCCGGGGCGCGACGTGCTGTTGGCGCTCGACTGCGCCGCCTCCGAGTTCCACAAGAACGGCAAATATGAATTGAAGGGCGAGAAGCTCTCGCTCGACGCCAGAGGCTTCGTCGATTACCTCGCCGACCTCGTCGACAAATATCCCATCGTCAGCATCGAGGACGGCATGGCCGAGGACGACTGGGACGGCTGGAAGCTCCTCACCACGCGGTTGGGCAAGAAAGTGCAACTGGTGGGCGACGATTTGTTCGTCACCAACACGCGCATCCTCGAACAGGGCATCGCCAAGGGCGTCGCCAACTCCATCCTGGTCAAAATCAACCAAATCGGCACCCTGACCGAGACTTTCGCCGCCGTCGAAATGGCCAAGCTCGCCGGCTACACGGCGGTGATTTCGCACCGTTCCGGGGAGACCGAGGACAGCACCATCGCCGACATCGCCGTTGGCCTGCGCGCGCAGCAAATCAAGACCGGCTCGCTGTCGCGCTCCGATCGCATCGCCAAATACAACCAGTTGCTGCGCATCGAGGAGGAACTCGGCGACACGGCGCATTACCCCGGTCGTCGCGCGTTCTACAACCTGCGCTGAACCGCCTTCTTCCTCGCCGCCATGCGCTGGCCCATCGCCGTCCTGCTCGTTCTGGTCGTCGCGCTGCAATACCCGTTGTGGTTAGGGCGCGGCGGCTGGCTGCGCGTGTGGGATCTGGAAAGGGATTTGCAGACCCAGCGCGACAAGAACCTCAAGCTGGAGGAGCGCAACGCCGCGCTCGACGCCGAAGTCGGCGACCTGCAATCCGGCACCGCCGCCATCGAGGAGCGCGCCCGCTACGACCTCGGGTTGGTGAAGCCGGGAGAAATTTTCGTGCAAGTGCCGCGCCGCGGGCCGCCCCTCAAGGGCGCGGCGGAGAAGCCGAAACCGGCGGCGCAGGAGGAAGCGCGGCAATAACGGGAACGGCGTAAAGCGGCACGTTCGTCATCCAGCTTTCCTCGCGGTAATCGGCCAGCGAAAGCCGGATGGCGCGGGGAATGGCATGGGCTTTCGAGAACGCGGCGAGGCTTTTGCTGCGCAGGTTTTCTTCCGCCTTGACTTCCACCGGGACGATGTGGCCGTCCTTTTCAAAGAGAAAATCCACTTCTCCGTCCGATCGTTCCGCCGACCAGTAATCGGGTTTGATGCCGCAGTCCGCGAGTAGTTGCTGGCAGACGTATTGCTCCGCCAATGCGCCTTTGAATTCGGTGAACAGCCGGTTGCCGTCGAGAATGACGTCGCTGTCCAGACCGCTCATGGCGGCGAGCAGCCCCACGTCGAGCGCGTAGAGTTTGAACGCGCTTTCGTCACGATAGGCGGCAAGCGGCAGGCCGGGTTTGGCGACGCGGCAGACGCGAGTGATCACGCCGGAGTCTTCGAGAATCTGCACCGCTTCGGCGAAATCGCGTCCGCGCGCCCCCGCTTTGGCGACGGTGAAAATGAATTTCTTGTTCTCTTTCGCCAGTTGTCGGGGAAGCGAACGCCAAAGCAGGCGACAGCGTTCGGCGACGAGAGGCGGGAAGTGCTTGGCGAAATCGTTTTCGTAGGCAATCAGGATGTCGGAATGAATTTTCCTCACCTGTCGGAAGTCTCCGTTCGCGGCGAATGCGGCGACGGCTTCTGGCATTCCGCCGACGAAATGATATTGCCGCAGCAGGTCAATCAGCCGTTCCCGAAAAACGGTCAGCATGTCATGGTCGTGGGCGAGAATGTAATTCGCCAACGCTTTCTCGTTCATCGCGGCGAGAAATTCGGTGAAGCTCAAAGGGTGCAGGTCGAGAAAAGTGACTTTGCCGACGGGAAACGAAATGCCCTGATTCAAGGCCACGCCGAGCAGCGAGCCTGCCAGAGCGACGGCGACCTCCGGCATTTCCTCGTAAAAGTACTTGCACGCGGTCAGGGCGCGGGGTACGGCTTGCGCTTCGTCCAGAATCAGCAGGGTGTCGGGCGTGAGCGGTCGCTTGGCGTAAGCGGCGATGCCTTCGAGCAGACGGTTGGGCGCGAGCGACCCGGCAAAGAGTTGCGTCATGGCGTCGTTGTCTTCGAGGCGGATGTAGATGCAATCCTTGAAGCAACGTTTGCCGAATTCCTGCAAGAGCCAGGTTTTGCCGACCTGACGCGCGCCTCGAAGAATCAGCGGTTTACGTTGATCGGAGTTTTTCCAACTCTGTAGCTGCGCGAGCAGATGACGTTCCATGCGCTCCCTCCGGCGGACGATTCGGAGGCTAGTTTACACGTTTTTCGTCCGAAAAATGTGTTTTGTTGCACGTTTTACGGACGTAAAACGTGTTTATACAGACAGGCGCGTGCTTACCCCTCAAGGGCGCGGCATCGGATAGTAAGCCGGTGGCGGCACCGACGGCGACGATGTCGGCGACGGGTAGCTCGTCGGCGGCGGCACCGGCTCCGGGTATTGTTCCGGCGCCGGAATGACCGGGGTCGGATAACTCGTCGGTGGAGGAACCGGCGTCGGGTACTGCGGCGGGGGAGGCACCGGTGTCGGGTATTGCGTCGGAGGAGGCGTTGGAGCCGGATATTGCGTCGGCGGCGGCACGACCGGCGTCGGGTAACTCGTCGGCGGCGGCACCGGCGACGCGGTTGGCGGCGTCGGCATCGGCAAGGTTCCGATTGGCGTCGGTTGCGGCGTCGCCTCCGGTTGGCGTGGCAGCGGTTGCGGCGTCAATATCGGCGGGGTCGGGACGACGGTAGGCGGCGGTGGCGGCGGCGAGCCGGGCAGGGTATAGCCGCTGGACTGCTTGGCGACCAGCGTGCGCAAGCCGTCGAGGCGTTCGGTGTAATAGCAGGTGTTCAGCCGGTCGACGCGCACTTTCTGACCCGGCGCCGGGGCATGGATGAAACGGTTTTTGCCGAGATAAATCCCCATGTGCGAATGAGGCCGGCCGGTGGTGTTGAAGAACACGATGTCGCCCGGCTCCAGTTCGACGCGCTTGATTGGGCGAGTCATCTCGGCGATGGTCGCGGTGTAGTGCGGGATTTCCTTGCCCGACACCTGCTGCACGAGATAACTCACCATGCCGCTGCAATCGACGCCGACGTTGGGGTCGGTGCCGCCCCACAGGTATTTGACTCCGAGCAGTTCGAGCGAGCGTCGAGCGAATTCGTCGCGCTGCGCCGGGTCGTCGAAAACGAAATAGTTGGCGTAGGGCGATTCTTTTTCGTCGCTGGCAAGTCGGTCGCGCCATGTGCATTGCCGGGACTTGCGGGTAGTCGTGGTGCCGCAGGCGGCGAGAAAGGCGCACGCCAGCAGCGGCGCCAGCCAGCGCGCCGCGCGGCGGCAGGTTTCAGGCGACCACATTTTCCGGCACCGCCGCGAACTGCGGCAGTTCGTAGAGGCCGGCTTTGAAGCGACGGGCGTTGTCGACGTAGTGGCGGGCGTTGCCGCGCAGGCGGGCGACTTCCTCGTCGGTGAGCGTGCGCAGCACGCGCCCCGGCGAACCCACCACCAGCGAACGTTCGGGAATCGTCTTGCCTTCGGGAATCAGCGCGTTGGCGCCGATCAGGCAGTCGCGGCCGACGACCGCGTTGTTGAGTACGACGGCGTTGATGCCGATCAGACAGCCGTCGCCAATCGTACAGCCGTGCAGCATCGCCATGTGTCCGACGGTGACGCCTGCGCCGATGGTGAGCGGAATGCCTTCGTCGTTGTGGAGAACGGAGCCGTCCTGAATGTTGGTTTCGTCGCCGATGGCGATGGGGGCGTTGTCGCCGCGAATGACGACGCCGTACCACACGCTCGCCGAGCGTCCGAGCGTCACGTCGCCGATCACCGTTGCGTTGTGGGCGATCCAGCAACCCTCGCCAATCCGGGGTCTGATCCCGTCCAGCGCGTAGATGCTCATATTTTCCGTTCTCCCTCCGGGGATCCGCCTATTCTGGCGTGGGGCTGCGAATCATAGCAAAACCTGCGCGGCGTCGCGCGAACAGATGCCGTAAACGGAAAAGGGCTGGACGAGAAACGTCCAACCCTCGATGTCTGTGGCGCGCCCGGAAGGATTCGAACCTCCTACCCCCTGGTTCGTAGCCAGGTACTCTATCCAGATGAGCTACGGGCGCCGGGATGAAGCAAGAGGCGGCATTCTAGTGGAGCCGCCGGCAAAGTCAAGCCTGTTCGTCGCGCTGCGCCACGTGCGGTTGATTACAAAAACCGTCTCACCACTTCGTCGTCCAGCGCCATGCCGGTGCTGTGGGCGCGTTCCAGCACCGTCCAGTAATAACGGTAAGACGCGCGGTCGTGCAATTTCCCTTTGTGTTTGATCGGCCCCCAGTCGGCGTCCTGCGCCGCGACCAGGATGGCGGCGGCTTCGCCGGCTTCGGAATGGTCGGGGCGCATCGCTTCGATGATGGGCAGGATTTGGTCGGGGTGGATGCTCCACATGCGCAGATAACCGAATTCGGCGCGGGCGCGACGGGCATCCAGAAACGCGGCTTGCGGGTCGGACAGGTCGGTGGTGACGTTGTGGGTCGGCACGACGCCGTGGGCGAGCGCGGCGGCGGCGATTTCGATTTTGGCGCGCGCCACCAGCGGATGCTCGAACTGGCCGGGGCTGGTCATGGCGCTGACCGGAATGGCGCCGTGGTGGGCGGAGACGAAATCCATCAGACCGAAATCGAGCGATTCCACGCCGGGCAGCGCGGCGATTTGCCAGACTTCGCGCAGCGCGCCGTGGGTTTCGATTAGCACATGGACGGGAATCGGACGTGCGACGCCATGACGCGCCTCCAGTTCGCGCAGCGCCGCGAGTTGGGTGGCAACGTCCGCCGCTCCGCGCGGCTTCGGGAAAGTGACGAAGGCGAGACGGTCGCCCGATTGCGCGACGAGAATTTCGAGGTCGCCGCGCCAGTGCGGGTGGGTGACGTCGTGGATGCGCGTGCCGACGCGGCCAAAGGCGTTGTCGGCGCCGGCGACGAAGGCGGCGCACATGGCGGCGTGTTCGGCTTCCGCGCCGGCGGTGGCGCCGTCCTCGCAATCGGCGGCGACGTCGAACACCGCGCCGAATTCGCGTTGCAGGGCGAGCGCCTTCTTCAGACGTTTTTCGGTGCCGGCGTAGTGGACGACCGTCGGCAGGGCGGGGAAAGGCTTTTCGTCGGCGAAAAGCACGTCGCGCGGATGACGGGGAATGGTCATGGCGGTAAACAAAAACGTCATTCCCGCCGGAGCGGGAATGACGGTCGAGTTGGCTTCATGGCGATAGAAAGGCTCAGACGAGCAAATCCTTCACGCCGTCGCGTTCTTCGAGCAACTCGTTCAGGGTCTTGGTCATGCGTTCGCGCGAGAACTCGTCGATTTCCAAGCCTTGCACGATCTTGTATTCGCCGTTCTCGGTGGTGACCGGAAAGCCGTAGACGATGCCTTCGGGAATGCCGTAGGAACCGTCCGAGGGCACGCCCATCGTCACCCATTCGCCGTTGCTGCCGAGCGACCAGTCGCGGATGTGGTCGATGGCGGCGTTGGCGGCGGAGGCGGCGGAAGACAGGCCGCGCGCTTCGATGATCGCGGCGCCGCGCTTGCCGACGGTGGGCAGGAAGACGTCCTTGTTCCACGCTTCGTCGTTGATCAGCGCTTTCACCTTGTCGCCGTTGGAGGTGGCGAAACGGTAGTCGGCGTACATCGTCGGCGAGTGGTTGCCCCACACCGCGAGGTTTTTGAAGCTGGCGACCGGACGCCCGGTTTTGCCGGCCAGTTGCGACAGGGCGCGGTTGTGGTCGAGCCGCAGCATGGCGGTGAAGTTCTTCGCCGGGATGCGTCCGTACTTGAGCGCGATTTCCTTGGCGATGTAGGCGTTGGTGTTGCACGGGTTGCCGACCACCAGCACCTTGCAGGCGGGATCGGCGTATTGGCCGATGGAGGCGCCCTGCACGGTGAAAATCTTGGCGTTTTCGGTGAGCAGGTCTTTGCGCTCCATGCCGGGGCCGCGCGGACGGGCGCCGACCAGCAGCGCCACCTTGGCGTCCTTGAAGGCTTCGTCGGGATTGTCTGTGGCGACGACGCCCGCCAGAAGCGGGAAGGCGCAGTCTTCCAGTTCCATGATCACGCCTTTGGCGGCTTTTTGCGCTTGCGGCAGGTCGAGCAGTTGCAGGATGACGGGTTGATCCTTGCCGAGCATTTCGCCGCTGGCGATGCGGAACAACAGGCTGTAGCCGATTTGGCCGGCGGCGCCGGTGACGGCGACGCGAATGGGGGTCTTGCTCATGGGTTCTCCTCCCTCGTGGGTTTGGTGTGATGTGCGTCGGATTATCTCACTGTCTCACCGTCGCGGCGCGTCATTGTCATTCAATCGAAGCGCGGATGGCGAAGACGGATGCAACGATGTTAGGAGCAATGCGTGGGAGCTGTCAATTCATGTCATACAACATATATAAGACAGCTAATATAAATGATACGTGTGGACGGGTGCGCGTTTTTATGGTCAAATTGGGCCATGTCGCGTGTCTCGCCCACATTCAGCCCTCTTTACCGCCAGATCAAGTCCCTGATTTTGCAGGCGCTTGAAGGGGGCGAGTGGCGTCCGGGGCAAGTCATCCCAAGCGAGCAGGAACTCGCCGTGCGCTTCAACGTCTCGCAGGGCACGGTGCGCAAGGCCATCGACGAGATGGCGGCCGACAACATTCTGGTGCGCAAGCAAGGCAAGGGCACCTTCGTCGCCTCGCACAACGACCCGCGCCAGATGTTCCGTTTCCTGCGACTGGTGCCAGAGTCCGGCGATCTGACTCACCCGAAAAGCGTGCCGATCGATTGCTGGCGCGCCAAGGCGGGGCAAGAAGCCGCGCGTCTGCTGGCAATCGAGCCGGGGGCGCCGATCATCGTCGTGCGGCGAGTGTTGAAGTTCGTGCAAAAGCCCATCGTCGCCGACGAGATTTATCTGCCCGAGGAGCTTTACAGCGGGTTGACGCTGGAGGTGCTGCAAAGTTGGGATAGTTCGTTGTACTCGCTGTTCGAGACCCGTTACGGGTTGCGCATGATTCGCGCTCAGGAACGCATTCGCGCCGTGGCCGCCGATCGCGCCGCAGCCGAACTGCTCGAAGTCGACGAGGGCACCCCCTTGCTGTCGGTGGAACGGGTGACCTACACCTACGGCGACAGGCCGGTGGAATGGCGCCGTGGCGTCTATTCGACCATCGACCATTTTTATCTGAACGAATTGACCTGACTCGGCGTCGATTCGGTACGCGGCGAACGTCGCACCGGACGCGCGAGTTGTCGTATAGTTCTCGTGTTATTCATGCGGATTAACCGCTTTTGCTGGAGGGAGATTTCATGACGGAAGCGACCTTGGATAAACAGGCGCCGAGGCTCAGGCCGAAGTACCTGAACGTGTTTGAACTGGGGGCGCGGCTGCCGTTGCCGGGTTTCCTGTCCATTCTGCATCGGGTGAGCGGCGCCGGTTTGTTCCTGCTGCTGCCTTTTCTGCTGTGCCTGCTCGACCTGAGCCTGACTTCGCCGGCGGCGTTCGACGATTTCAAGGACGTCGTCGCCAATCCGCTCTGTAAGCTCTTGCTGCTAGGGCTGTTGTGGGCCTACCTGCATCACTTCTGCGCCGGTATCCGCTTCCTGCTGCTCGACGTCCACGTCGGCGTCGACCTGCCGAAGGCGCGCCGCTCCACCGTCGTCGTTTTCGTCGTGAGCCTGGCGCTCACCTTGATCATCGGGGTGAAATTATGGTGAAACCCATCGTCGTCGGCGCCCACTACGGCCTCAAAGACTGGATCGTCCAGCGCGCCACCGCCATCTACATGGCGCTGTTTTCGCTCGTTTTCGCTTTCTGTCTGCTCGGTTTGCCCGAATTCAGCTTCTCCGCGTGGACGGAGTTGTTCTCGGCGGCGTGCGTCAGATTCTTCGGCTTCCTGTTCGTCCTGTCGCTGTGCTATCACGCTTGGATCGGCGTGCGCGACATCTGGATGGATTACGTGAAACCGGTCGGCGTCCGTCTGGCGCTGCACCTGATTACTTTCTTCCTGCTCGCCGGCTACGCCGGATGGGCCATACGGATTCTCTGGAGGCTCTGAGCGTGAACGTCGCTAAAAGAACTTTCGATGCGGTCATCGTCGGCGCCGGCGGCGCCGGTCTGCGCGCCGCGCTGCAATTGTCCGAAGCCGGACTGAAAACCGCCGTGCTCACCAAGGTGTTTCCCACTCGCTCGCACACCGTCGCCGCGCAAGGCGGGGTGGCGGCTTCGTTGGGCAACTCCACCGAGGACCACTGGCACTGGCACATGTACGACACCGTGAAAGGCTCCGACTGGCTTGGCGATCAGGATTCGATCGAATTCATGGTGCGCAAGGCCAACGAGGTGGTGATCGAACTCGAACACTACGGCATGCCGTTCGACCGCACCGACGCGGGCAAAATCTACCAACGCCCGTTCGGCGGCCACTCGATGAACTACGGCAAGGCGCCGGTGATGCGCTCGTGCGCCGCCGCCGACCGTACCGGGCACGCCATGCTGCACGCGCTCTACCAGCGCAACGTGCGCGCCCACACGCAGTTCTTCGTCGAATGGATGGCGCTCGACCTCATCCGCGACGCCGCCGGCAACGTGCTCGGCGTCACCGCGCTCGAACTGGAAACCGGCGAAGTTTCAATCTTCCACGCCAAGGCGACGGTGTTCGCCACCGGCGGCGCCGGACGCATCTTCTATTCCTCCACCAACGCCTTCACCAACACCGGCGACGGTCTCGGCATGGCGGCGCGCGCCGGCATTCCGCTCGAAGACATGGAGTTCTGGCAATTCCACCCCACCGGTGTCGCCGGCGCGGGCGTGCTGATCACCGAAGGCGTGCGCGGCGAGGGCGGCATTCTGCGCAACTCCGGCGGCGAACGCTTCATGGAACGCTACGCTCCCAATCTGAAGGATTTGGCCTCGCGCGACGTGGTGTCGCGTTCGATGGTCACCGAAATCAATGAAGGGCGCGGTTGCGGGCCGCACAAGGATCACCTGCTGCTCGACATCACCCACCTGTCGCCTGAAGTCATCATGAAGCGGCTGCCCGGCATCCGCGAGATTTCTATCCGCTTTGCCGGCGTCGACCCGATCAAGGCGCCGATTCCGGTGGTGCCGACGGCGCACTATCAGATGGGCGGCATCCCGACCAACTTCCACGGGCAGGTGATCGTGCCGAAGGACGGCAATCTGCGCACGCCGGTGCCCGGCTTCTACGCCGCCGGCGAGTGCGGCTGTGCCTCGGTGCACGGTGCCAACCGACTGGGAACGAACTCGCTGCTCGACCTGCTGGTGTTCGGCAAGTCGGCGGGCGAATCGGTAGTGGCGGACTTCAAGTCCGGCGATTTGAGCCTCAAGCCGCTGCCGGCCGACGCCGCCGAATTCTCGCTCGCCCGTCTGGCGCGACTCGAATCGCAACAGGAAGGTTACGCGGTGGCCGACACGCGGCTCGCCATGCAGCGCGTCATGCAGAAGCACGCCGGGGTGTTCCGCTTCAACGACCTTTTGAAGGAAGGCGTCGCCGCCATCCTGAAAGTGGCCGAAGCGGCCAAATCGACGATCATCAACGACAAGTCGCGCGTCTGGAACACGGCGCGGCAGGACGCGCTCGAACTGGACAACCAGATCGAGGTCGCCAAGGCGACGATGATTTCCGCCGAAGCGCGCAAGGAATCGCGTGGTGCGCACGTGCGCGACGACGCTCCGGACACGCCCGAACATCCGAACGGGCGCGACGACCAGAACTGGTTGAAGCACACGCTGTGGTACAGCGCCGACAACCATCTGGAATACAAGCCGGTGCAACTCAAACCGATGTCGGACGATGTCGAGCCCATCGCGCTCGCCAAACGGACTTACTGAGCGCGGGAGATACGAACAAATGAGCAAACGAACCGTTCAATTCAAAATCTACCGCTACGATCCCGACAAGGACGAAGCGCCGTACATGCAGGACATCGAGGTCGAACTCGACCCCCATGACGTGAAGCTGCTCGACGCGCTGGTGAAGATCAAGGCCAAGGACGACAGCCTGTCGTTTCGCCGTTCTTGCCGCGAGGGCGTGTGCGGCTCCGACGCCATGAACGTCAACGGCACCAACGCGCTCGCCTGCCTCACCGACGTCGATAGCCTCGCGCAGCCCATCGTGCTGCGTCCGCTTCCCGGTCTGCCGGTGATTCGCGACCTCATCGTCGACATGACGCAATTCTTCAAGCAGTACCACTCGATCAAGCCCTACCTGATCAACGACGAGCCGCCGCCTGAACGCGAGCGCCTGCAAACGCCGGAAGAACGGGAAGAACTCAACGGCCTGTACGAGTGCATCCTGTGCGCTTGCTGTTCGACCGCCTGTCCGTCGTTCTGGTGGAACCCGGACAAGTTCGTCGGACCGTCCGGTCTGCTCAACGCCTACCGCTTCATCGCCGATACGCGCGACCGCGCTACCAACGAGCGTCTGGACAACCTCGAAGATCCGTACCGTCTGTTCCGTTGCCACACCATCATGAGTTGCGTCCACGTCTGTCCCAAGAGCCTCAACCCGACGCGGGCGATCGGCAAGATCAAGGACCTGATGGTTCGCCGGGCGGTTTGAGATCATGGCCGTCGAACGGGGCAGGGTGCGCTGGCAGTGCCGCAGATCGATGCTCGAACTCGATCTGGTGCTGGAGCGTTTTCTCGCCACCGAATTCGACGCTCTGAGCGAAGAGCAACTGGCCGACTTCGAGGACTTGCTGCGCTGCGACGACTACGACCTGTGGGCGATGGTCAACGGCAGCAAGCCCTGCGAGGTCGAGCGCTGGCAGGAAACAATCGCGCGCTTGCGACAGTGCTGAACGGCGCTGGCGCGACCGCATCAATCAATGCGGAGTCTCAGGCTCCGGGGAGTTTTGGACTTCGATTTCAACTTCATCTTCAACTTCAGCTTCGAATAGACGAGCGACCAAGGAGGGAGACACCATGAGCACACAACAACGCACCGCCACATTGACCATCGACGGCAAGACCGTCGAATTCCCGGTGATGGTGGGCACACACGGCAACGACGTCATCGACATTCGCACTCTCGGCGGCAAGACCGGATTGTTCACCTACGATTCCGGCTTCCTGTCGACCGCCAGTTGCCAATCGCACATCACCTTCATCGACGGCGACAAGGGCGAACTGCTCTATCGCGGCTACCCCATCGAACAACTGGCGGAAAAATGCAGCTTCCTCGAAGTCGCCTACCTGTTGCGCAACGGCGAACTGCCCAACAAGCAGCAGAAGGAACATTTCGAGGACGTCATCCGCCATCACACGCTGGTGCATGACCAACTCACCCGCTTCTACAACGGCTTCCGGCGCGACGCGCACCCGATGGCGGTCATCGTCGGCGTGGTGGGGGCGCTGTCGGCTTTCTACCATCAGGGGTTCGACTATTCGGACGTCGAGATGCGCGATGTCTGCTTCAACCGCATCATCGCCAAGCTGCCGACCATCGTCGCGCTGGCCTACCGCTACAACACCGGCCTGCCGTTCATGTATCCGAGGAACGACCTCGACTACACCTCGAACTTCATGTATCAGATGTTCGGCGTGCCCTGCGAGGAGTACAAGCCCAATCCGGTGCTGTCGCGCGCCCTCGACATCATCTTCACCCTGCACGCCGACCACGAGCAGAACGCCTCCACCTCCACGGTGCGGCTGGCCGGCTCCTCCGGCGCGAATCCGTTCGCGTGCGTCGCCGCCGGCATCGCCTGCCTGTGGGGGCCGGCGCACGGCGGCGCCAACGAAGCCTGCCTGAAGATGCTGGAAGAAATCGGCGACGTTGCGCACGTCGGCGAATACATCGCCCGCGCCAAGGACAAGAGCGACAGCTTCAAGTTGATGGGCTTCGGCCACCGCGTCTACAAGAACTTCGACCCGCGCGCCAAGCTGATGGGCAAGGTGTGCGCCGACGTGCTCGCCGAACTGGGGCTGGAAAACGACCGCCTGTTCAAGCTTGCCAAGGCGCTGGAGAAAATCGCTCTCGAAGACGATTACTTCATCGAGAAGAAGCTCTACCCGAACGTCGACTTCTACTCCGGCATCGTGCAGAAGGCGCTCGGCATTCCGACCGCGATGTTCACCTGCATCTTCGCGCTCGCGCGCACCGCAGGTTGGCTGGCGCAATGGGAGGAAATGCTCACCGATCCCGAATACAAGATCGGTCGTCCGCGCCAGTTGTACGTCGGCCCGGCGCGCCGCGACGTTCCCGAACTCGCCAAACGCTGATCTCCGTATCCGTAATGCACCGCGACGGCTTTGTCCGTCGCGGCTCTCTTTTACCCGCTCGCGGACGACCCCCCAAGGCATACATCCCCGACTGAACAAAAGGTGACTTCCATCATGAGCAAGGAAAAAGAACTGCTCGGCACGTCGTATCTGTTCGGTTCGAACGCGCCGTTCATCGAAGAGTTGTACGAGAGCTATCTCGTCGATCCCGCCTCGGTCGACGAGAACTGGCGCGAATATTTCAACCGCTTGCAGGCGCAGGCCGGCGCGGCGGTGCGCGACGTGGCGCACGGCCCGATCATCGCCGCCTTCGAGCAAATGGCCAAACGCGGCCCGGTGCGCACCGCCAGCACCGAGGGCGAAAACAAGCTGCAAGCCAACGTACTGCTGCTCATCAGCGCCCACCGCTATCTCGGCAACCGCCGCGCCAACCTCGACCCGCTCAAACGCGGCGAGCGCCCGCAAATCGCCGAACTGGAGCCGTCCTACTACGGCTTCACCGAAGCCGACCTCTCCAAGACTTTCCACGTCGGCTCCTTCCGCGGCTTCAAGGACGACCGCGCCACGCTGCGCGAAATCCTCGAAGCGGTGCGGCAAACCTACTGTGGCTCGATTGGCGCCGAGTTTCTGCACATCACCGACGAGAACCAGAAACGCTGGATTCGCGAGCGCCTCGAAGGCGTGCGCGCCACCCCGAACTATTCGCCCGAAGTCAAGCGCCGCCTGCTGGAGCGCGTCACCGCCGCCGAAACGCTGGAGCGTTACCTGCACACGCGCTACGTCGGCCAGAAACGCTTCTCGCTCGAAGGCGGCGAATCGGCCATCGTCGCGATGGATGAAATCGTCCGCGTCGCCGGCGAACTCGGGGTCGGCGAAGCCATCATCGGCATGGCGCACCGCGGTCGCCTCAACGTGTTGGTCAACGTCCTCGGCAAATCGCCCTCGAACCTCTTTTCCGAATTCGAGGGCAAGACGCAGGTCGACCTCACCGCAGGCGACGTCAAATACCACATGGGCTTTTCCAGCGACGTGATGACGCCGGGCGGCCCGATGCACCTCGTGCTCGCCTTCAACCCCTCGCACCTCGAAATCATCAACCCGGTGGTACAAGGCTCGGTCTATGCGCGCCAGACGCGACGCGGCGACAGCGCCAAAAGCGAGGTGCTGCCCATCCTCATCCACGGCGACGCCGCCGTGGCCGGGCAGGGCGTCAATCAGGAGATGCTCAACTTTTCGCAGACGCGCGGCTACGGCACCGGCGGCACCGTCCATCTGGTCATCAACAACCAGATTGGCTTCACCACCTCCGATCCGCGCGACCTGCGCTCCTCGCTCTACTGCACCGACATCTTCAAGATCGTCGAAGCGCCGATCTTCCACGTGAACGGCGACGACCCGGAAGCGGTCGCCTTCGTCACCCGTCTGGCGGTGGAATTCCGGCAGGAGTTCAAGAAGGACGTGGCCATCGACCTGTTCTGTTACCGCCGCCTCGGCCACAACGAACAGGACGAGCCGATGGTGACGCAGCCCCTGATGTACCAAATCATCCAGAAGCACCCCGGCACTCGCAAAATCTACGCCGACCGTCTGGTGGCGGAAGGAACGCTTGCCGCCGACGAGCCCGACAAGATGATCGCCGAAT
The DNA here is from genome assembly GCA_031272995.1 of Azoarcus sp. Taxonomy (GTDB): domain Bacteria; phylum Pseudomonadota; class Gammaproteobacteria; order Burkholderiales; family Rhodocyclaceae; genus WRNU01. The sequence continues at coordinate 5,037 of JAISSY010000174.1, read as the reverse complement.
ACCGCGAGCACCTCGACCGTGGCGAACTGCTCTACAACCCGGTGCTCTCCGGCCATAACCGCGCCCACTCGGCGGAATGGACGCCTTTCCTCAAGCGCCCGTACACCGACGAGGCCAAGACCGCGATTCCGGCGCAGGAAGTCAAACGCCTCGCCGAACGGCTCACCGCGGTGCCGGAAGGCTTCGCCCTCCACCCGCGCGTCAAGAAAATCATCGACGACCGCGCCGCCATGGGACGCGGCGAACTGCCGCTCGACTGGGGTATGGGCGAAAACCTCGCCTACGCCAGCCTGTTGGCGCAAGGCTACGGCGTGCGCCTCTCCGGCGAGGATGTCGGGCGCGGCACCTTCTTCCACCGTCACGCCGTGCTGCACGACCAGAACCGGCAGAAGTGGGATGAAGGCGTGTTCGTGCCGCTCGCCAACGTGCAGGAAGGTCAGGCGCGCTTCCAGTGCTTCGATTCGGTGCTCTCGGAGGAGGGCGTGCTCGCCTTCGAATACGGCTACGCCACCACCGAACCGAACGAACTGGTGGTTTGGGAGGCGCAGTTCGGCGACTTCCTCAACGGCGCGCAGGTGGTGATCGACCAGTTCATTTCCTCCGGCGAAGCCAAGTGGGGGCGCATTTCCGACCTGACCCTGCTGCTGCCGCACGGCTACGAAGGCGCGGGGCCGGAACACACCTCGGCGCGCATCGAGCGTTTCATGAACATGGCCGCCGAAGAAAACTGGCAGGTGTGCGTTCCGACCACCCCGGCGCAAATCTTCCACCTGCTGCGCCGTCAGATGTTGAGAAAGCTGAGAAAGCCGCTCATCGTCATCACGCCGAAGTCGCTGCTGCGTCACAAGGAGGCGGTGTCGACCCTCGACGAACTCACCAAAGGCCGTTTCCGCACCGTGATTCCAGAGGTCGAAAAGCTCGACGCCAAGAAGGTGAAGCGCATCATCCTGTGCTACGGCAAGATTTATTACGAACTGCTGGCGCACCGGCGCGAAAACAAAATCACCGACGTGGCCATCGTGCGCATCGAGCAGCTTTACCCGTTCCCGGCCAAGGAATTCGCCGCCGCCATCGCGCAGTTCCCCAACGCCGACGAAATGGTCTGGTGTCAGGAAGAACCGCGCAATCAGGGCGCGTGGTACTGGCTGGCGTCGCGGCAGCATTTGAGGAACATCCTCCCCGGCACGCCGGGAAGCGCCTCCCCCAAAGCGAAACGCGGTCTGTATCTGGTCAGCCGTCCGGCTTCGGCTTCGCCCGCCGTCGGCTACCACGCCAAGCACGTGCAGCAGCAAAAGGACGTGATCACACATGCGTTCGGCCCCATCCAGGAAACCACCCCGCAATCCCCCAATAATCCATAAGGAAAGGGAAGGAGACATCCATGCTCATCGAAGTCAAAGTGCCGCCGCTGTCCGAATCCGTATCGGAAGCCACGCTGGTGGCCTGGCACAAACAACCCGGCGAAGCGGTCGCGCGCGACGAAAACCTCATCGACATCGAAACCGATAAGGTCGTGCTCGAAACCCCGGCGCCCGCCGCCGGCGTGCTGGTCGAAATCGTCAAGCGCGACGGCGAAACCGTCGCCTCCGGCGAACTGATCGCCCGCATCGACACCGAAGCCAGCGCCGGCGCGGCAGCCTCCGCCCCGGCTCCCGCCGCCGAACCGACCGCGACGCCCGCTGCCGCCGCTCCCGCAGCCGCTCCGGCCGCGGCGCCGACTGTCGGCGTCAGCCCCGCCGCGCGCAAGATTCTCGAAGAAAAAGGCGTCGCCGCCGCCGACGTGACCGGTAGCGGACGCGGCGGTCGCGTCACCAAGGAAGACGCCGTCGCTGCCCGCGCTGCCGCACCGGCTGCGCCCGCGCCCGCCGCCGCGCCCGCGCCGCTCGCCTTCATCGGCGACCGTCCCGAAGAGCGCGTGCCGATGACGCGCCTGCGCGCCCGCATCGCCGAGCGCCTCATCCAGTCGAAGAACGAGAACGCCATCCTCACCACCTTCAACGAGGTGAACATGGCGCCGGTGATGGCGCTGCGCAAGCAATACGGCGAGAAGTTCGAGAAAGCGCACGGCGTGCGTCTCGGCTTCATGGGCTTCTTCGTCAAGGCCGCCGTGGCGGCGCTCAAGCGTTACCCGATACTGAACGCCTCCATCGACGGCAACGACATCATCTACCACGGCTACATCGACATCGGCATCGCCGTCGGCAGCCCGCGCGGTTTGGTGGTGCCGATTCTGCGCAACGCCGAGTTGCTCTCCATCGCCGAAATCGAAGCCAAAATCGCCGAATTCGGCGTCAAGGCCAAGGACGGCAAGCTCTCAATCGAGGAACTCACCGGCGGCACCTTCTCGATTTCCAACGGCGGCGTGTTCGGCTCGATGATGTCGACGCCGATCATCAACCCGCCGCAATCCGCCATCCTCGGCATTCATGCCACCAAGGACAGGGCGGTGGTCGAGAACGGGCAGGTGGTGGTGCGTCCGATGAATTATCTGGCGATGTCCTACGACCACCGCATCATCGACGGACGCGAGGCGGTGTTGGGTCTCGTGGCGATGAAAGAGGCGCTGGAAGATCCGGCGCGCCTCATCCTCGACGTTTGAGGCAGGGAGACCGATCATGGCTCAACAACTCGACATCCTCGTCATCGGCGGCGGCCCCGGCGGCTACGTCGCCGCCATCCGCGCCGCGCAACTGGGCTTCAAGGTTGCGTGTTGCGAATCCAACCCCTACGCCGACCCCAAGGGCGAACCGCGCCTGGGCGGCACCTGCCTGAACGTCGGCTGCATCCCGTCGAAGGCGCTGCTGCACACTTCGCACCTGTTCGAGGAGGCCGGCCACGCCTTCGCGTCGCAGGGCATCGTCGTCGGCGCGCCGAAAATCGACGTCGCCCGCATGTTGGCGCGCAAGAACGGCATCGTCGACCAGCTCACCGGCGGCATCAAGGGCTTGTTCAAGAAGAACAAGATTACCTTCCTGCCCGGCCACGGCGCTTTCATCGCCAAGGCGGGCGAGGGCTGGAAGCTCAAGGTCGGCGCCGAGGACGTGGAGGCGAAGCAGGTCGTCGTCGCCACCGGATCGAAGGCGCGCCATCTGCCGGGCGTCACCGTCGACAACAAGCTCGTCTGCGACAACGTCGGCGCACTCGACATCGACGCCGTGCCCAAGCGCCTCGCCATCATTGGCGCCGGCGTCATCGGGCTGGAGATGGGTTCGGTGTGGCGTCGCCTCGGCAGCGAGGTGGTCGTGCTCGAAGCCGCGCCCGATTTTCTGCCGATGGCCGATGCCGACGTCGCCCGCGAGGCGGCGAAGATTCTCGCCAAGCAGGGGCTGGCGATTCACACCGGCGTCAAGATCGGCGAGGTCAAGGTCGGCAAGAAGAACGTCGCCATCGCCTATACCGACAAGGACGGCAAGGCGGCGCAACTCGACGCCGACCGTCTCATCGTCTCCATCGGCCGCATTCCCAACGTCGAAGGGCTGAACGCGGGCGCGGTCGGACTCAAGCTCACCGAGCGCGGCCAGATCGAAGTCGACGACCATTGCCGCACCAATCTGCCCGGCGTGTGGGCGATTGGCGACGTGGTGCGCGGCCCGATGCTCGCCCACAAGGCGATGGAGGAGGGTGTGATGGTGGCCGAAATCATCGCCGGCCAAGCCGGTCACGTCGATCTCGACCTCGTGCCGAGCGTCATCTACACCACGCCGGAAATCGCTTGGGTCGGCAAGACCGAGCAGCAACTGAAAGCGGCGGGCGTCGCCTACAAGGCGGGCAAGATTCCCTTTCTCGCCAACGGTCGCGCCCTCGGCGTCGGCGCGCCGGAAGGCTTCGTCAAGATGCTCGCCGACGAGAAAACCGACCGCATCCTCGGCGTGCACATCATCGGCGCCGGGGCGTCCGACCTCGTCGCCGAAGCCACGGTGGCGATCGAGTTTTCCGCCGCCTCGGAAGATTTGGCGCGCATCTGTCACGCGCATCCGACCCTGTCGGAGGTGGTGCACGAAGCGGCGCTTGCCTGCGACAAGCGCGCGCTGCATTTCTAAACCAAAACATATATTTATCGACGGCTCGCCCCGTTTCACGCGGTGGCGAGCCGTTGTTTTGTTGCGGCGCGGCACGGTCGTGCCTTGCATGTTTCATAATCCACACTCGCCCGCCACCGGCGCGCCGGATAATCCGCGCTCACTCCCATTTTTCCCGTGAGCGACGAATGGAAAGCACTGTCTTGGTGGTCGATGGCAATCAGGCCGATCTCAGGAGCATCCATCGCCTGTTGCAGGACAAATACCGCGTCATCGAGGCGAAATCGGTTGAACAGGCGTTGAAGGTCTGCTCCAAGCTGCGCCCCGACCTCATCCTGCTCGCCATCGAAATGCCGGAGATGAACGGCTTCGAGGTGCTCTCCCGCTTGGGCGGCACGCCGGCGCTTTCCACCATTCCGGTCATCTTTCTGGCCGAAAACAACGACGTGGACAGCGAAATTCGCGGCTTCGAATGCGGCGCGGCGGATTTCGTCGTCAAGCCGGTCAACAAGGCCATCCTGCTGCACCGCATCGCCCACCACCTGCGTTTCCACCACTACCAGCACATGCTGGAAGAAAACGTGCGCGAACTCGAAGGCGGCATCGTGCTCGGCTTCTGCGAAATCGTCGAATTCCGCGACGGCAAGACCGGCGGCCACATCGGCCGCACCAGCCGCTACGTGCAGCTATTGGGCGAAACCCTGCGCAAGCAATCGAAGAAGCTTGCCGACGCGCTGCCGCAAACCGATCTCGATATGATCGTGCGCGCCGCGCCGCTGCACGACATCGGCAAAATCGGCATTCGCGACCAGATTCTGCTCAAGCCCGGCCCGCTGGCGCGCGACGAATTCGAGGTGATGAAGCGCCATTCCGCGCTCGGCGGCGAAATCCTGCGCCGCATGTACTGGCGCACGCCGACGCAGCGTTACCTCAAGTTCGCCATCCAGATCGCCGAATCGCACCACGAAAGATTCGACGGCAGCGGCTACCCCAAGGGTCTGCGCGGCGAAGAAATCCC
>JAISSY010000121.1 GCA_031272995.1 Azoarcus sp. | reverse complement strand
ATGTCGCAGGCGGAATTGACTCTGGGCAAGACGACGCTCGCGGTCGAAGTCGCCGCCGAGAACGCCGACCGGCAGATGGGCTTGATGTATCGCGGCAGCCTGCCGGAAGGGCGCGGCATGGTGTTCGTGTTTCCCACCGACATCCAGATTTGCATGTGGATGCGCAACACGTTGATTCCGCTTTCGGTCGCGTTCATCGACAAGGACGGGCGCGTGTTGAACATCGAGGACATGGCGCCGCAGACCGAGGTGAATCATTGCTCGGCGCGTCCGGCGCGGTTTGCGCTCGAAGTCAATCGCGGTTGGTTCGGGCGCAACGGGGTCAAGGCGGGGAGCGTGGTCGGGGGCGTCAAGGCGTTGCCGGCGGGGCGCTAATCGAATAAGCGCCGCTTTTCCGCCCACATTCAGACATCGCCGGCGGCGGCGGTTCGGATAATGGCTCCATGACGTTCAGGGAGCCGTGGCCGTGGCCGAAGGCAGCGACGAAGACCGTACAGAACCCGCATCTGGCCGACGATTGCAACAGGCCCGCGAGGAAGGGCAGGTTCCGCAGTCGCGGGAGCTGTCGACTTTTCTGGTTACGATGACCGGAGTGCTCTTCCTTTGGCTGTTGGGCGGCTGGATGGGCGAGCGGCTGTTGGGGCTGCTGCGGCGCGGCTTCGCTTTCGACCGTTCAATGGCGTTCGAGCCGACGCCGATGGTGATGGTCGAATACGTGCAAACCCTGTTCAGCGGCGCGCTGCTCACGCTGATGCCGTTGTTCGGCGCGCTGATGGTGGCGGCGGTGGCGTCGCCGCTGGCGTTGGGCGGCTTTCTGTTCGCGCCCGCCGTGCTCGGTCTCAAGCTCGACCGCCTCAACCCCTTGCAGGGCATCAAGCGCATGTTCTCGCTGCACGGGCTGGCGGAAATGCTCAAGGCGGTGATGAAGGCGTCGCTCATCGGCGGCGTCGGAGCGATGGTGCTGTGGCGTCACCGCGAGCATCTGTTCGACTTTCTGCGCGAACCGCTGGAAGTGGCGATTGGCGATTTCTCCGGCACGGTCATCTGGATTGCGCTTCTCATCGTCTCCAGCCTCGGTCTGCTGGCGTTGTTCGACGTGCCGTTCCAGTTGTGGCAGTACCACAAGAACCTGCGCATGTCGAAAGAGGAGGTCAAGCGCGAGTTCAAGGAACAGGAAGGCGACCCGCAACTCAAGGGCCGCATCCGCTCGATGCAGCGCGAGATGGCGCGCCGTCGCATGATGGCCGAGGTGCCGAAGGCCGACGTGGTGGTGACCAACCCGGCGCACTTCTCGGTGGCGCTGCGCTACGACGCGCCCAAGATGGCCGCGCCCATCGTCGTCGCCAAGGGACGCGGCGAACTGGCGCTGAAAATCCGCGAAGTGGCGCTGGAGAACGCCGTGCCGCTGCTCGAAGCGCCGCCGCTGGCGCGCGCCCTCTACGCGCACTGCGAACTGCAACAGGCCATCCCCACCGCGCTGTTCAGCGCCGTGGCCGAGGCGATGGCCTGGGTCTATCAACTGAACGAGGCGATGGCCAGCGGCGTCGAGCCGCCGACGCCGCCCGCCGAACTGCCGGTGCCCGCCGAACTCGACCCCGGCCCGCCGCCTGAAGAGTGAGAGTCGCCCCCGCCATGGCCACAGGAACATTGAATTTGCGTCAAGTCTTCACCCCGCAGTTGATTCGCTCGCTGGCGGCGCCGCTGCTCATCATCATCATTCTGGCGATGATGGTGCTGCCGCTGCCGGTGTTTCTGCTCGACGTGTTCTTCACCTTCAACATCTCGGTGTCGGTGATGGTGATGCTGGTGGCGATGTACGCGCGCAAGCCGCTCGATTTCTCCGCCTTCCCCACCGTGCTGCTGGTGACGACGCTGCTGCGGCTGTCGCTGAACGTCGCCTCCACCCGCATCGTGCTCTTGCAGGGGCACGGCGGCTCGGCGGCGGCGGGCAAGGTCATCGAGGCGTTCGGGCAATTCCTCGTCGGCGGCAACACGGCGGTGGGCATCGTGGTGTTCGTCATCCTCACCGTCATCAACTTCGTGGTCATCACCAAGGGCGCCGGGCGCATCGCCGAAGTGAGCGCGCGCTTCACCCTCGACGCCATGCCCGGCAAGCAGATGGCCATCGACGCCGATTTGAACGCCGGACTCATCGACGAGAAAACTGCCAAGCAGCGGCGCAAGGAAGTGGCGCAGGAGTCCGACTTCTTCGGCGCGATGGACGGCGCTTCCAAATTCGTGCGCGGCGACGCCATCGCCGGCATCCTGATTCTGCTCATCAACATCCTCGGCGGCCTTTTCGTCGGCGTGGCGCAGCACGACATGGCCTTCGCCGACGCGGCGCATACCTACACGATTCTGACCATCGGCGACGGGCTGGTGGCGCAGATTCCCTCGCTCATCGTCTCGGTGGCGGCGGGTCTGGTGGTGTCGCGCGTCGGCGACGACGAGGACATCGGCGCGCAGGTGGTGGGGCAGGTGTTCTCCAACACGCAGGTGTTGGCGATTACCGGCTGCATCGTCGGCATTCTCGGTCTGATTCCGGGGATGCCGAATCTGGTCTTCCTGCTTTTTGCCTCGGCGCTCGGCGCGCTGGCGTGGCGGCGTCGCCGTCGGCTGGCGGCGGGGCTGGAGCCGGCGCCGGTCGAGGAAGCTCCGCCCGAAGCGCAGGCGGCGGAGGCGCAGGAGGCAAGCTGGAACGACGTTTCCCCGGTCGACGTGTTGGGGCTGGAAGTCGGCTACCGGCTGATTCCGATGGTCGACAAGAGTCAGGACGGCGAACTGCTGCGTCGCATTCGCGGGCTGCGCAAGAAGTTCGCGCAGGACGTGGGCTTTCTCTCCTCGCCGGTGCACATCCGCGACAATCTGGAGTTGAAGCCCAACGCCTACCGCATCACCCTGAAAGGCGTCGAAGTCGGCGCCGGCGAAGCCTTCCCCGGCCAATTCCTCGCCATCAATCCGGGTCGCGTCGCCGGGGCGCTCGCCGGGCGCGAAACCATCGACCCCGCTTTCGGCCTGCCCGCCTACTGGATAGACAACGCCAGCCGCGAACAGGCGCACGCGCAGGGCTACACCGTGGTCGACGCCAGCACGGTGGTGGCGACGCACCTGAACCACGTCATCCTCAGCCACGCCTCCGAACTGCTCGGACGCAGCGAGACGCAGGCGCTGCTCGACCACATCGCGCAGGAAGCGCCCAAGCTCATCGAAGACCTGGTGCCCAAGCTGCTGCCGGTGTCGACGGTGCAGCGCGTGCTGCAAAACCTGCTCGCCGAGGAGGTCAACATCCGCGACATGCGCACCATCGTCGAAGTGCTGGCCGAGTACGCGCCGCGCACGCAGGACGCCACCGAACTCACGTCGAGGGTGCGCGAGGCGCTCGGTCGCGCCATTTTGCAGAGCCTGTTCCCCGGCAACGCCGAAGTGCAGGTGATGGCGCTGGAGCCGGGGCTGGAGCGCATTCTGCTGCAAGCGATGGGCACGGGCGGCGACGGCGCCATCGAGCCGGGGCTGGCCGACACCCTGCTGCGCCAGACGGCGCAACTGGCGCAACGTCAGGAGGACATCGGCCTGCCCGCCGTGCTGCTGGTTCCCGCCCAACTGCGCATGTTGCTGTCGCGCTTCCTGCGCCGCGCCGTGCCCTCGCTGCGGGTCATCGCCAACAGCGAGGTGCCGGAATCGCGCACGATACGCGTCACCGGGATGGTGGGCGCGGCGGGGTAGGG
>JAISSY010000130.1 GCA_031272995.1 Azoarcus sp. | reverse complement strand
GGCAGCGTCTCGCCCGGCAAGTGGTGGTCGGTGACGACCGTGGCGATGCCCAGTTCGCGCGCCGCCGCGACCCCTTCGACGCTGGCGATGCCGTTGTCGACGGTGATGAGCACTTCCGGCTCCAGCCGCGCCGCCAGTTCCACCATCGGCGGCGTCAGTCCGTAGCCAAGTTCGACGCGGTCGGGCACGAGGTAATGCACGTCGGCCCCGAAAGCGCGCAGCGCCCGCACGCCGAGCGCGCAAGCGGTGGCGCCGTCGGCGTCGTAGTCGGCGACGATGACCATGCGCGCCCCGGCCTCGATGGCGTCGGCGAGCAGTTGCGCCGCCTCGGTCGCGCCGGTGAGCGTGTCCGGCGGCAACAGCGCCTTGAGCGAAAGGTCGAGCGCGCCCGCGTCCGCAATGCCGCGCGCCGCGAACAGGCGGGCGAGCAAGGGCGGCAAGCCGGCGGCAGTGAGGGCGGCCAGCGCACGCGGCGGCACGGCACGGGGTTGAATAATGGTCATCGCGGCTCCGGTAGAGGCAGGTCGTCGGGGAAGAGCGGGCGACGCCAGAAACAACGGCGCGCGCAGGAGCCGAGTTCGAGCGCGAGCCGGCAACGGTCGCCCGGCGCGACGAGGCGGAATTCGCGCAAACGCCCGTCCCTGAGCGCGGCGACGATGGGCGCGAACCAGCCGTTTTCCAATCCCACGAGCGCCGCGCGCCAAGCGGCGAGGTCGAGATGCCGCGCCGGCGCGGCGAGTTCGTCGAGCACGACGAGCGCATCGCCTTTCAACGCCGCTTCCACGTCCGGGGCGGCAGGTTCGATTCCGACGGCGCGCGCCATCCCCCGCGCGACAGGGTTCGTCGTCTGTACCGCCCACCCTGAAACGAGGTTTTGTAGGGGCGAATAATCATTCGCCCTGGCGCGCAGCGCCGAATCCGGCGCCGCGTCGTGTGACGGTGGTGGTTGCGCGGGGGAGGGCGAATAATTATTCGCCCCTACAATATTCAGTTTAGATAAAATTCAATGCGCCGATTGCGCGCTCTGCCGTCGGGGTCGGTGTTGTCGGCTATCGGCTCGGCTTCGCCCTTGCCGTCGGCGCTCATGCGCGCCAGCCCCACGCCTTCGCGGCGCAGGTATTCGACCACCGATTCGGCGCGGTCGATGGACAGCGACAGATTGTGCATTTCGCTGCCGACGCCATCGGTATGGCCGACCACCTGAATGCTGGCGCCCGGATAGCGTCGCAGCACCGGCGCGACCCGCGTGAGCAGCGAGGCCAGCGGCGCGCGCACGTCGACCCGCCCCGGCGCGAAGCCTTCGTTGGCGGGCAGCGACACGCGCAGCCCGTCGGGCAGCAGGGCGATGTCGTTGTCTGGCACGTCGAGCAGAATCGTCTGCAATTCCGTTCCCAGTCCCGACCAATCGACCGGCGTCGAGGCGCGGGCCGAAGTCGTCGGCACCGAGTTGGTGCGCGCGGCGGCGACGGTGGTCACGACCGGCGTAGCGTCGCGGTTGGTCGCGGTGTCGGCAGGCGTTTGCGCGCAACCGGCGACGAGGAGCGCGATGGCGAGGCCGGGCAAGAGCGCGCGGCGCGGACGGGCGATGTCGGGGAGGGCGTTCATGGGCTTCTCTGTCGGTCGTGTTTTCATGATGGTCGCGGATGTTAACGTCTGATATTCACGCAAGCAAAGTACGTGCCGCCCGCAGCGTCGTACTTTTGTCACGCTTCAACGTGTACAAACGTCATGTCCGGTATGATTTCAAACCCCCGCAGCCCTGAAGAAACAAGGAAACCGCCATGAATCAGCCCACCGAGCAAGCCGTGACCGAAGCCCTGCGCGCCGTGTCCGACCCGGCCACCGGCAAGGATTTCGTCTCCACCCGGAGCCTGCGCAATCTCACGGTCGACGGCGGCGCGGTGCGTTTCGAGGTCGAAACCGGCTACCCGGCGGCCGACGTCGAGCCGCTGCGCGCCTTGCTTACGGAGGCGGTGCAGGCGCTTCCCGGCGTCACTGCGGTCGAAGTCTCCGTCGTCGCCAAGGTGGTGGCGCACGCGGTCAAGAACGGCGTCAAGCTCCTGCCCGGCGTGCGCAACATCGTCGCCGTCGCTTCCGGCAAGGGCGGCGTCGGCAAAAGCACCACGGCGGCCAATCTCGCCCTCGCGCTGGCGGCGGAAGGGGCGCGCGTCGGCATGCTCGACGCTGACATCTACGGCCCCTCGCAACCGCAAATGCTCGGCATCGTCGCGCAAAGCCCCACGTCGCTCGACGGCAAGACGATGGAACCCATCGCCGCGCACGGCCTGCAAGTGATGTCCATCGGCCTGCTCATCGACGACGACACCCCGATGGTCTGGCGCGGCCCGCTCGCCGTGCGCGCGCTCACCCAGTTGGTGACGGAAACGCACTGGGACGACCTCGACTACCTCATCGTCGACCTCCCCCCCGGCACCGGCGACATCCAGCTCACGCTGGCGCAAAGCGTCCCCGTCACCGGCGCCATCATCGTCACCACCCCGCAGGACATCGCCCTCATCGACGCCAAGAAGGGCCTGAAGATGTTCGAGAAGGTCAACGTCCCCATCCTCGGCGTGGTCGAAAACATGAGCATTCACATCTGCTCGAACTGCGGCCACGAGGAGCACATCTTCGGCGTCGGCGGCGGCCAGAAAATCTGCGAGGACTACGGCGTTCCCTTCCTCGGCGCGCTCCCCCTCGACCTGAAAATCCGCGCCGAAGCCGACAGCGGCGCCCCCACCGTCGCCGCCGACCCCACCAGCCGCATCGCCGCCATCTACCGCGACATCGCCCACAAGGTCGCGGTCGCCATCGCCAACACCCCAAGGGACATGTCGCACAAGTTTCCGAACATCGTGGTGAAGAATGGGTGAGGGTGTGCAAATCGCTATTGCAGCAAGAGCATTTGTGGTGCAAATTACGTGCATATTTGTTGCAAGGTAGAGAACCATGAACACCCTCGCGCTACAACAGCCACTTGCCGAACGCTTCCGCGAACCGAATACGCCGTATTTGTCTCCCTCCCGAATTGGCGAGTTTTTCGGTTTTCGCATTCAGGAACTGGCCGAGCGAGCGCGTGTGCATCGCAATACGCCCACCGCGCGCCCGCAATCGCCGCAACTGCAGAAATACGCGCAAGACCTGATTCGAGTCCTTGCCGCCGCGACCGAAATGACCGGCGAGCCGGAGCGGGCGGCGTTTCTGCTGCGTAATGAGCCGTTGCGCGCTTTCGACTACAAAACCGCCATTCAGGTCATCGAGGAAGGCAAGGCCGATGCGGTCATCGCCTATCTGGAGTCGTTCGCGGGTGGAGCCGCCGGATGATTCTGGCGACGCTCGGCAGCGACGGGAACAACGTCTTTTATCGGGTGATTTCGCCCGCTTATGCCGGGACGCCCTTGTCCGGCATGGGGGCGGCGCGACAGGGTGGCCGTTTCAACCGACCCGGACAGGAAGCGTTGTATCTCTCGACCGACGAAGCGACGGCGTTGGCCGAGTACAAACAGGACAACCCGTGGCTGCCGCCGGGAACGATTTGCACCTTCTTCATCGACGGGGTGCGTGTTGCCGACCTCAGCGCCGGTTACACCTCCAGTCGCTGGCAGCCGTTATGGGCCGATTTTGCCGTCGATTGGCGCGCCGACTGGTTCGGGAAATCCATCGAACCGCCGACGTGGGAGATGGCTGACGACGTGTTGGCGGCGGGGTTGGACGGCATCCTGTATCCCTCACAGGCCAATCCGGGCGGAACCAATCTGGTGATTTATCGCAGTTCCTCACGCCCCGAATCGCAACTGCGGGTTTACGACCCGCATGGTTCGTTGCGCAAGCTCGGTCGTTGATTTGCTCGTAACGAGAGCGGTGTCGTATCTTCCGCGCCAAGCCGAAAGCCACACTTGCATTCCCCGCCCTCGCGCATACACTACGCGCTTTTCACGCCCGCCCGGAGAGTCGACGCATGTCCATAAAGTCCGACCGCTGGATTCGCCGCATGGCGAAGGAACACGGGATGATCGAGCCGTTCGAGCCGGCGCTGGTGCGCGAGGCGGATGGGCACAAGATCGTCTCCTACGGCACGTCGAGCTATGGCTACGACATCCGCTGTGCGCGGGAATTCAAGGTGTTTACCAACATCAATTCCACCGTCGTCGACCCGAAGGCGTTCGACCCGAAATCCTTCGTCGAAGTCGACGCCGACGTGTGCATCATCCCGCCTAATTCCTTCGCGCTGGCGCGCACGATGGAGTACTTCCGCATCCCGCGCAACGTGCTCACCGTCTGCCTCGGCAAAAGCACCTACGCGCGCTGCGGCATCATCGTGAACGTGACGCCGTTCGAGCCGGAATGGGAAGGGTTCGTGACGCTGGAGTTCTCCAATACCACGCCGCTGCCGGCGAAAATCTACGCGGGCGAGGGCTGCGCGCAGGTGCTGTTCTTCGAGTCCGACGAGGTGTGCGAAACCTCGTACAAGGACCGCGGCGGCAAGTATCAGGGACAGACCGGCGTCACCCTGCCGAAAATCTAGCGGACGCGAGAGCTAGCGGGCACATCCATCCATCTTCACGAGGGCCTCGACGGCCCTCTCGTCTTTTTTCGAGCCGACGCGCGCGTTGGCCGGCGAAGGAACTGCAATGCGATTCAATTTCCCCATCATCATCATCGACGAGGATTTCCGCTCCGACAACGCTTCCGGGCTGGACATCCGCGCGTTGGGCGGCGCCATCGAAAAAGAGGACATGGACGTCATCGGGGTGACGAGCTACGGCGACCTCGCGGCGTTCGCGCAGCAGCAGAGCCGCGCCTCGGCGTTCATCCTTTCCATCGACGACGACGAATTCAGCTCGCGCGACGCCGCCGACAAGGCGATTGCAGATTTGCGCGCCTTCGTCGAGGCCATTCGCCGCCGCAATACCGACATTCCGATTTTCCTCTACGGCGAGACGCGCACGGCGCGGCACGTCCCCAACGACGTGTTGCGCGAACTGCACGGCTTCATCCACATGTTCGAGGACACGCCGGAATTCATCGCTCGCTACGTGGTGCGCGAGGCCAAGCATTATCTCGATTCGCTGCCGCCGCCGTTTTTCCGCGCCCTCACGCACTACGCGGCGGACAGTTCCTATTCCTGGCACTGCCCCGGGCACTCCGGCGGCGTCGCCTTCCTGAAAAGCCCGGTGGGGCAGATGTTCCACCAGTTCTTCGGCGAGAACATGCTGCGCGCCGACGTGTGCAACGCGGTCGACGAACTCGGCCAACTGCTCGACCACACCGGGCCGGTGGCGGCGTCCGAACTGAACGCGGCGCGCATCTTCAACTGCGACCACCTCTACTTCGTCACCAACGGCACTTCGACCTCCAACAAGATGGTGTGGCACACGACGGTGGCGCCCGGCGACATCGTGGTGGTGGACCGCAACTGCCACAAGTCGGTGCTCCATTCCATCATCATGACCGGCGCGGTGCCGGTGTTCCTGATGCCGACGCGCAATCATTACGGCATCATCGGCCCGATTCCGCTGGAGGAATTCAGCGAGGAAAACATCCAGAAGAAAATCGCGGCCAACCCCTTCGCGCGCGAGGCCAAGAACAAGAAGCCGCGCATCCTCACCATCACCCAGTCGACTTACGACGGCGTGGTCTACAACGTCGAAACCATCAAGCAGATGCTCGACGGCAAAATCGACACGCTGCATTTCGACGAAGCGTGGCTGCCGCACGCCGCTTTCCACGATTTCTACGGCGACTACCACGCCATCGGCGCCGGGCGACCGCGCTGCCGCGAGTCGATGGTTTTTTCGACGCAATCGACCCACAAGCTGCTCGCCGGGCTGAGCCAGGCGTCGCAAATCCTCGTGCAGGATTCCGAGACGCGCCACCTCGACCGCGACGTGTTCAACGAGGCGTACCTGATGCACACGTCGACCTCGCCGCAATACTCCATCATCGCCTCGTGCGATGTGGCGGCGGCGATGATGGAAGCGCCGGGCGGCACCGCGCTGGTGAACGAATCGCTCGCCGAGGCCATCGAATTCCGCCGCGCCATGCGCAAGGTGGGCGGCGACTACGGCATGGAGGACTGGTGGTTTCAGGTCTGGGGCCCGGAGCATCTCGACGACGACGGCGGCCTGAACCGCGAGGACTGGATGCTGTGCGCCAACGACCGCTGGCACGGCTTCGGCGATTTGGCTCCCGGCTTCAATATGCTCGACCCGATAAAGGCGACCATCATCACGCCGGGGTTGAACGTCGACGGCGATTTCGCCGACGACACCGGCATTCCGGCGGCCATCGTCACCAAGTACCTCGCCGAGCACGGCATCATCGTCGAAAAAACCGGGCTGTATTCATTTTTCATCATGTTCACCATCGGCATCACCAAGGGTCGCTGGAACACGATGGTCACCGAATTGCAGCAATTCAAGGACGACTACGACAGCAACCAGCCGTTGTGGCGCGTGATGCCGGAGTTCATCGCCCACCATCCGTGCTACGAGCGCGTCGGGCTGAAAGACCTCTGCGACCAGATTCACCAGTTCTACAAGAAGCACGACATCGCCCACCTGACCACCGAGATGTATCTCTCCGAGATGGTGCCGGCGATGAAGCCGGCGGACGCCTTCGCCCGCGTCGCGCACGGCGAAATCGAGCGCCTGTCCATCGCCGACCTCGAAGGCCGCATCACCGCGATGCTGGTGACGCCTTACCCGCCCGGCATTCCGCTGCTGATTCCGGGCGAACGCTTCAACGCCACCATCGTGCGCTACCTCGCCTTCGCCCGCGACTTCAACGCCGCCTTCCCCGGTTTCGAGACCGACATTCACGGTCTGGTGAAGGGCAAGGATGGGCGCTACTACGTCGATTGCGTGAAGGACTGACGCGCGGGAGCGGGCCGTCATGCCCACGCGCAAAATCATCCACTGCGATTGCGACTGCTTCTACGCCTCGGTCGAGATGCGCGACGACCCGTCGCTGCGCGGCAAGCCGCTCGCCGTCGGCGGGCGTCCCGAAGCGCGCGGAGTCATCGCCACCTGCAACTACGAGGCGCGCGCCTTCGGCGTGCATTCGGCGATGTCCACGGCACGCGCCTTGCGCCTGTGTCCGCAAATCATCCTGCTGCCGCCGGATTTCCGCCGCTACCGCGAGGCGTCGCAGCAAATCCTCGCCATCTACCGCGACTACACGCCGCTGGTGGAGCCGCTGTCGCTCGACGAAGCCTATCTGGACGTGAGCGGCGTCGAGCGTTGCAAAGGCTCCGCCACCCTGATGGCCGAGGAAATCCGCGCCCGCATCCGCGCCGAAGTGGGCATCACCGCCTCGGCGGGCATCGCCCCGAACAAGTTTCT
>JAISSY010000083.1 GCA_031272995.1 Azoarcus sp. | reverse complement strand
ACGCAGGCTTTTTCGTCGATCCAGCCTTGTTGCGCGGCGGCCTTGATCATGGCGTATTCGCCGCTGACGTGGTAGGCGAAGGTCGGCACGCGCAGTTCGGTCTTGACGCGCCGCACGATGTCGAGATACGGCAGGCCGGGCTTGACCATGAACATGTCGGCGCCTTCGGCGATGTCGAGTTCGACTTCACGCAGGGCTTCGTCGGAATTCGACGGATCCATCTGATAGGTGTACTTGTTGCCCTTGCCGAGATTGCCCGCCGAACCGAGGGCGTCGCGGAAGGGGCCGTAGTAGCTCGACGCGTACTTGGCCGAATAGGCGAGGATGCGGGTGTGGATGAGGTGGCTGCGGTCGAGTTCGGCGCGGATGCGGGCGATGCGACCGTCCATCATGTCGGAGGGCGCGACGATGTCGGCGCCGGCGCGGGCGTGGCAAAGCGCCTGACGAGCGAGCGCGACCAGCGTCTCGTCGTTCATGACGTAGCGGTCGGGGTCGGCGGGGTCGATGAGTCCGTCCTGACCGTGGCTGGTGTACGGGTCGAGCGCCACGTCGGTGATGACGCCAAGGGCGGGAAAGCGCGTTTTGAGTTGGGCGACGGCGCGCGGCACGAGTCCGTCCGGGTTCCATGCTTCCTCGGCGCCCTCGCTCTTGTCGGCAAATTCGATCACCGGAAAGAGCGCGAGCGCGGGCACGCCCAGACGCAGAGCTTCCTCGGCGAGCTTGAGCAAACGGTCGATGGACATGCGCTGCACGCCGGGCATCGACGGCACCGAGGAGACGATGTTCTTGCCTTCCTGCACGAATACCGGGTAAATCAGGTCGTCGGTGGTGAGTTGGTTCTCGCGCATCAGGCGGCGGGAGAATTCGTCGCGGCGCATGCGGCGCATACGCGTGAAGGGAAAGCCGGGTGTCGCAGGCATTTTGTCGATCCTCGAAACGTGCAAGCCATGATTAGAGCGTACCCGCCCCGGCAATGCAAAGCGACCCACGTCACAATCGGTATAATCGGCGCCCCGATCCGGCGCATTTCGCGCCCCCGGATACCGGATTCAAACTTGAACGACGACCAACTGCTCCGTTACAGCCGCCATATCCTGCTCGACGAACTCGGCATCGAGGGGCAGGAAAAAATCCTGCGCGGCCACGCGCTCGTCGTCGGCGCCGGCGGTCTCGGCTGCCCCGCCGCGCTCTATCTGGCGTCCGCCGGGGTCGGCACGCTGACGCTGGCCGACGCCGACGAAGTGGACGCCACTAATTTGCAGCGTCAAATCCTCCACACCGAGGCGCGCGTCGGCATGGCGAAGGTCGATTCCGCCGCGCAAGCGCTGGCGGCGCTCAATTCGACGGTGCGGGTGATTCCGCGTCGCGAACGGCTGGAGGGCGCGGCGCTGGAAGAATGCGTCGCCGCCGCCGACGTGGTGCTCGACTGCTCGGACAACTTCGCCACCCGCTACGCGGTCAACCTCGCCTGCCTGCGCAACAAAACGCCGCTGGTTTCCGGCGCGGCGGTGCGTTTCGGCGGTCAGGTGAGCGTGTTCGATTTCAGGCGCGCCGATTCGCCCTGCTACCACTGCCTGTTTCCGGACGGCGCTCCAGTGGCGGAAGAACGCTGCGCCGTCACCGGCGTGTTCGCGCCCCTTACCGGCATCGTCGGCAGCCTGCAGGCGGCGGAGGCGCTGAAGCTGTTGGCGGGGGTCGGAGAGCCGCTCACCGGACGGCTTTTGCTGGTCGACTCGCTGACGCAAACCTTCCGTACTGTTGCTTTTTCGAGAGATCCGGACTGCCCGGTGTGCGGCGCCGTGAAATCCACCACGCCCTTACCCGGACATAATTCTTGCTCTCACCATAATTGCTCGACCGGAAAAAAACACCGAACGTGAAATTGAGGACAGAACGCTCGCCCCAAAGTCACACAGCGTGAAATAAGAGATTGGGGAAATTACTTATTTGAGAATTCTCAAGGATATTAATATTTAATATCCGTATATATGACACTTTCACGATTTTTCCGCTATAAATCAACCGCGATGCGGGGGGAAGGAATCCGCTACAATCCGAATTCCTACTGTGTCACTTGTCGAGTTGACGCCCCCACTTTTGTTCGCTAGCCTTCGCTAGCTACGTATACAGTACGGGTGAGGCAGGTATCAAAGGCTCGCGCTGACGACCAAGAAGGTTTTATTCCATTTTGCATGAGCACATCCATGAACGAAAGTCAGAGCATTTTTTCAAAGTATCGCAAGATCATTCTCGCGGTCATAATATTCGTGGTCTGCGACTTGATGGTCATCGGTATCAACTTTTACGGCACGTTCAAGGCACAGGAAGCCGCGGTGTCGATCAACCTGTCGGGTCGACAGCGCATGCTGTCGCAGCGCATGACCAAGGTGCTGCTGCTGATCCGGCGTAGCGTCGACACCAACGACGAACCGTCCGTGTTGCGCAACCTCAAGGAACTCGACCTTACCGTCAATCTGTTCAACACTACCCTGAGAGGGTTCCGCGACGGCGCCATGGTAACGGGCGGCGATGGCAACCCGGTTTTTCTGGTGCAGGTCGAAACGCCGAAATCCCATCAGTTGGTAGCCGACGCATATAAGATTTGGGATCCTTATTTCAATTTGCTGCAACCCTTATTGGGAAACAATAGACATTTTTCCGCAGAACAATTGGAATCGGTCGTGACCTATGCGCAGAATAACAATTTGGAAGTTTTGCGCCTGATGAACGACCTGACCACCGACCTCGAATTCGTCGCCAACGGTCGTGCCGACTTTTTACGGATGGTGCTGCTCGCTGGTTTTATCATCGCGCTGATCAATTTCAGTTACACGGTTTTTATTTCCATTCGCCAATTGATGGCGACCGACAGAGAACTTGCGCAGGCGCGGGGCGAAACCATCGAAATTCTTTCGACGGTGCACGAAGGTCTGTTCCTGCTCGACAAGGAAAAGAGACTGGGGTCGCAGTTCTCCGAATCCCTGCCCAGACTGCTGCACCGGGAAATCGAGCCGGGCATGAACTTCCTGCCGATTCTGAAAGACATGATTTCGGCGGAAACTTACGAATCGGCGGTCGATTACATCGAACTGCTGCTCGGCGACCGCGTGAAGGAAGCGCTGGTAACCAGCCTCAACCCGCTGACCAACGTGTCGGTGAGCCTGTCCGATTCGATCGGCAACACCCAGAACCGCTACCTGTCCTTCTTCTTCAACCGCGTGTTGATCGACGACAAGATTTCGCACGTGCTGGTGACGGTGCAGGACGTGACCGACAAGATAGAACTGATGCAACAGGCCGAACAGGCGAAGAATCAGGCCAAGACCGAGGTCGATACCTTGCTGCGTCTGGCGGGCAACGACTTCGGCTCGCTGCAGCAGTTCGTCTTCAACGTCGGCCAGTCGCTCGGCCAAATCAACGAAAAGCTGAGCGAGCCGATAGACGATCCGCGCTCGCGCCAGCACACGCTGAACTACATCATGCGTCTCGTGCACGGCATCAAGGGCGAGGCCGCCGTGCTCGGCATCGACGCCATAGAAGGCTACGCGCACTCCTGCGAACAAGAGATGGTCGCCATGCGCGAAGGCAACACCGAACTCTCCGGCGAGCACATGGTGCGCATCGCCGTGCTGCTCGAAGGCTTCTACTCGCGGTACTCCTCGCTCAACAACATCGTTTCGAATCTGAGCGCCGCGATGGGCGGGCAGGAAAAAATCGCCGCCGCCGCGCAAGCGGACAGACCGGCCGAAGTCGCCCTGCCTTTCGTCGAACACATCACTCATCTGGCGCAGCGGATTGCCAGCGACCGTGGCAAACAGGTCGAAGTGAATTGTCAGGTCGCCAAATTCGCCATCCTGCCCGCGAACATCACCAAGGAACTGGAAAGCATTTCCATCCAGTTGGTGCGCAATGCGCTCACCCACGGCATCGAAAGTCCCGAGGAACGTGCGACGCTGAACAAACCGCAAACTGGCGCCCTCTGCCTGTTTTGCGAATATCTCGGCAATAACCTGTATGACTTCACAGTGCGTGACGACGGTCGTGGTATCGTGCCCGACAGGTTACGCGACCAACTCGTCAAGAGCGGCCGCATGACCGTACAGGAGGCTGCGACCATGGACAATCTGGAAGTCACCAGAATGATTTTCCAACCGGGTTTCTCGACGGCCTCCGACTCGGCTGACATCAACGCGGGCCACGGCGTCGGACTGGACGCGGTATTGGAGAAGGTGAAAGGCATGAATGGTCGTCTGTCGGTCAAGAGTCGCCCCGACCTCTTTACTGAATTCCACATTCAGTTCTCCGTCCCGCAATGAGACAAGAAATGAAACTCATGATCGTGGATGACTCCGCGATCATCCGCAGCCGCATCGCACGGATTCTTGCCAATCCAAGGCTGGATTTCATCCGTACGATCGGCATGGCGAGAAACGGCATGGAAGCAATCACGCTTTTCATGCAGCAAACGCCCGATCTCGTCACCATGGACATCACCATGCCGGAGATGAATGGCGTCGAATGCACGGAAAAGATGATTGCCTTTCATCCCGACTGCAACATTCTCGTCATCTCGGCGCTGAGCGACAAAGCCACTGCTCTGAAGGCGCTAAAAAAGGGAGCGCGCGGTTTTCTCTATAAACCGTTTACCGATGAAGAATTGGTCGCAGCATTCTTGGAGCTGACAAGTTCATGAAATCCATAAACGAAAAAGATATTCACAGCTTCGTGGATGCGGTGAGCGGATTCTTTGCCCAATTCGCCGAAGAAAAGGTCGAAATAAGAGCCGCCTATCTGGTGGAAGGCGCCATTAAACCTTCCACTTTTGAATTGACGAGCTATATCACCCTTTCCGGCGATTATTCCGGCCGGGTCTATTTCTCGGCGCCACGGGCGCTGATCGCCCACCTGCTGCTGATGATGCAGGAACCGAACCGCAACGACGACCGTCTGCTCGACGCGGTGGGCGAAATCGCAAACACCATCTCCGGCAACGCTCGCAAGCACTTCGGCGAGACGATGGAAATCTCGGTGCCGTCCACGGAGGTCACTGAGACGGGGTGGCTCGACACGGTCGTCTCGCCGCGTTCCTATGTCATTCTGGTCAAATGGAAGCAGTACCGCGCTTCCGTCGTCGTCGATATACAACGAGCCTGATGTTAGGCTTTTTTGGCAACACCGCTATATATAAAATTCCATAACGCAACGAAGATAATTTATTTGCTCGTATTCCATTCGCCAGAATTAAGAAATATCAATTCTGCGCATTGTCAATTATGGAAAGCTAGCTTGCCGCGATGATCAGTCACGGCTACAATCGTGTGCAGTTTTCAATAATCACTAAAACATTGGAGGGCAAGTGGATAGTGGCCATCGCGCCCCCTCGCGCGGTCATCGTCCTTCGCGCAACGGCAGCCCGTTACGCCTGCTCCGGGCAGCAGGCGGCACGAAATTTCCGCGCTCCTGTAGAGGCTGCGACACCTGTACGGCGCGCCTCCGAATCACCGGAGGATATCGTCCATGAAAATCGTCAGTCTCGTCATCAAATTCCTTCCCCAATACGCCGATGAAGTCCGTGCCGCGGTCGATGCCGTGCCGGGTGCCAGCGTTCAGGCCGACAGCGGCGACGGAAAGATGATCGTTTTGCTTGAAGACGGCCCAGATTACGCCGTCTCGGATTCAATTCTGCAAGTCCATCACGTGCCGAACGTAATGTCCGTCACGCTGGCTTACGAATATTCAGATGATGCACTTACGTTCGAGGAGAACCGACATGACCATGAATCGTCGTGATTTTCTTAAGTCGCAGGCCGTCGCAGCCGCCGCATCCGTAGCCGGCATGAGCGTGCCGGGCGCGGCGTTGGCGCAGGCCGCCGACAAATCCATCCGCTGGGACAAGATCCCCTGTCGCTTCTGCGGCACCGGCTGTTCCGTGCTCGCCGGGGTGCAGGGCGGCAAGCTGGTCGCCACGCAGGGCGACCCGGATTCGCCCGTCAATCGCGGCCTGAACTGTATCAAGGGCTACTTCCTGTCCAAGATCATGTACGGTCAGGACAGGCTCACCAAGCCGCTGCTGCGCAAGACCGGCGGCAAGTACGACAAGAACGGCAAGTTCACCCCGGTGTCGTGGAACGAAGCCTTCGACATCATGGCTGAAAAGTGGAAGGCGGCTCTGAAAGCCACCGGCCCGACTTCCATCGCCATGTTCGGCTCCGGGCAATGGACGGTGTGGGAAGGCTACGCCGCCGCCAAGCTGATGAAGGCGGGCTTCCGCTCCAACAACATCGACCCGAACGCCCGTCACTGCATGGCTTCCGCCGTGGTCGGCTTCATCCGCACCTTCGGCATCGACGAGCCGATGGGCTGCTACGACGATATCGAGAACGCCGACGCCTTCGTGCTGGTCGGCTCCAACATGGCCGAAATGCACCCGGTGCTGTGGTCGCGCGTCACCGACCGTCGCCTCACCCACAAGAACTGCGAAGTGCATGTGCTCTCCACCTATGAGCACCGCTCGTTCGAGTTGGCCGACAACCCGATGATCTTCAAGCCGCAATCCGACTTGGCGATCTACAACTACATCTGCAACTACCTGATCCAGAACAAGAAGGTCGATCAGGACTTCATCAAGAAGCACGTCAACTTCAAGAAGGGCGTCACCGACATCGGCTACGGCCTGCGTCCGAAGCACCCGCTGGAAGCGAACGCGACCATGAACGGCTATCCGGGCGAGGACGGCAAGCCCAAGGGCGACACCGGCAAGGCCGAACCGATAACCTTCGAGGACTTCGCCAAGTTCGTTTCCGAATACACGCTCGAAAAGACGGTGCAAATCTCCGGCGTGCCCGCCGACAAGTTGAAGAGGCTGGCCGAGCTTTACGCCGACCCGAAGAAGAAAGTCGTCACCTTCTGGACGATGGGCGTCAACCAGCACACGCGCGGCACGTGGATGAACAACCTCATCTACGACGTGCACCTGTTGACCGGCAAGATTTCCCAACCGGGCTGTGGGCCTTTCTCGCTCACCGGTCAACCTTCGGCCTGCGGCACCGCGCGCGAAGTCGGCACTTTCGCGCACCGTCTGCCCGCCGACATGGTGGTGCCGAACCCGGCGCACCGCAAACTGTGCGAAGACGCGTGGAAACTGCCCGAAGGCACGATTCCGGACAAAATCGGCCTGCACGCGGTAGCGCAAAGCCGCAACCTGAAAGACGGCAAGATCAAGTGCTACTGGACGTCGACCACCAACAACATGCAGGCCGGCCCGAACATCAACGATGAAATCTACCCCGGATGGCGCAATCCGGAAGCCTTCATCGTGGTGTCCGACGCTTACCCGACCGCCTCGGCGCTGGCCGCCGACCTCATCCTGCCCGCCGCGATGTGGGCGGAAAAGGAAGGCGCTTACGGCAACGCCGAACGTCGCACCCAGTTCTGGCGTCAGCAGGTGAAGGCGCCGGGCGAGGCGCGCTCCGACCTCTGGCAGTTCATGGAATTCTCCAAACGCTTCAAGATGGAGGACGTGTGGACGCCCGAACTGCTCGACAAGAAACCCGAGTACAAGGGCAAGACGCTCTACGACGTGCTGTACGCCAACGGCGTGGTCAACAAGTTCCCGAAGGCCGAAGTCGCCAAGGTGAACGCCCACGCCATCCCGAACTACACCAACGACGAGTCCGAGCTGTTCGGCTACTACGTGCAGAAGGGGTTGTTCGAGGAGTACGCCGCTTTCGGGCGCGGCCACGCGCACGACCTCAATACTTTCGACACCTATCACAAGTCGCGCGGCCAACGCTGGCCGGTGGTCAATGGCAAGGAAACGCTGTGGCGTTTCCGCGAGGGCTACGACCCGTACGTGAAGAAGGGCGAAGGCGTCAGTTTCTACGGTCAGAAGGACGGCAAGGCGAACATCTTCGCCCTGCCCTACCAACCGCCCGCCGAAGCGCCGGACAAGGAATACGACCTGTGGATGTGCACGGGCCGCGTGCTCGAACACTGGCACACCGGCTCGATGACGCAGCGCGTGCCCGAACTGCACCGCGCCGTGCCGGAAGCAGTCGTATTCATGCACCCGGACGACGCCAAGGCGCGCAAGCTGCAACGCGGTCAGAAAGTGAAAGTGGTGTCGCGCCGCGGCGAAATCCAGTTGCAGGTCGAAACTCGTGGCCGCAACAAACCGCCGCGCGGATTGGTGTTCGTGCCGTTCTTCGACGAGCAGAAACTGGTGAACAAGCTCACGCTCGACGCCACCTGCCCGTTGTCGAAAGAAACGGACTTCAAGAAGACCGCCGTCAAGGTGGTCGCGGCCTGACGTTCGCGCCGCGATGATGCCCGGTCATGACAGCCGTCAAACCTTCCACCCCCGCGCCGGAGACGCCGAAACAGCCGTCTCCGGCACGGCGCAAGTTCCTCGCCGGCATGGCGGGAGCGGCGGGGGGCGGCTGTCTTATGGCTCTGGGCGTCGGACTCTACGCGAAACAAAACCGTGCGCTGGCGGCGCAGGCGCTGCGCCCGCCCGGCGCCCTGCCGGAAGATGAATTCCTCGCCGCCTGTACGCGCTGCGGTCTGTGCGTGCGCGACTGCGTCGCGGCGGTCAACCGCCCGGTTCTGAAACTCGCCGTGCCGGGCGACCCGGTGCCGACCGGCACCCCCTATTTCATCGCGCGTGAAAACCCTTGCGAAATGTGCGAGGACATTCCGTGCATCGCACCCTGCCCTACCGGGGCGCTCGACCCCAAACTCACCGACATCGCCGAAGCCCGCATGGGTCTGGCGGTGCTGATCGACCACGAAACCTGTCTCAATTTCCTCGGCCTGCGCTGCGACGTTTGCTATCGCGTCTGCCCGGTAATCGACAAGGCGATCACCCTCGACATGCAGCACAACACCCGCTCCGACCGCCACGCCATGTTGCTGCCGACGGTGCATTCCGAGTTCTGCACCGGCTGCGGCAAGTGCGAGGAAGCCTGTGTGCTGGAGGAAGCGGCGATCAAGGTGCTGCCGCGCCCGCTGGCGCAGGGCAAGTTGGGGCAGCATTACCGCAAGGGTTGGGAGGAACGCGAAAAACACGGCGGCTCGCTCATCGGCGATCAACTGGAACTGCCGGTGCGCGGACTCGAAGGCAAACGCTACGGCGACACCCGCGTCAACGAAGGCGACGCGCCGCCGCCAGCCGACGACGTGCCCGCGTTCAAACCCAACGGCATCGACTCGGAGTGGAAGCCATGAGCGCCGCCGCCAAAACGCCCGCCCTACCCGGCGGCGACGCCATCGCGCGCAAGGGCTGGCTCGTCGCGCACAAATGGCTGCTGCTGCGTCGCTGCTCGCAACTGGGCATTCTGGCGCTCTTTCTCATCGGGCCGTGGTTCGGCGTCTGGATAGTCAAAGGCAACCTCGCCTCCAGTCTGACTCTCGACATGCTGCCGCTCACCGACCCGTACATCTTCGTGCAGATGCTCGCCGCCGGCTTTTTGCCCGCGACCACCGCCGTCATCGGGGCGCTCATCGTGCTCGTTTTTTACCTGTTGGTCGGCGGTCGCGTTTTCTGTTCGTGGGTGTGCCCGGTCAACATGATTACCGACGCCGCCGCTTGGCTGCGCCGCCGCCTCAACATCAAGGCCAACCATCCGCCGCCCGCCGCCACGCGCTACTGGTTCCTCGCCGGCACACTCGTCGCCGCCTTCGTCACCGGCGCGCTGGCGTGGGAATGGCTCAACCCGGTGGCCATCGCCCATCGCGGCCTCATCTTCGGTATGGGCGCGGGGGTGTGGTTTCTGGTCATCGTTTTCATCTACGACCTGCTGTTCGCGCAGCGCGGCTGGTGCGGGCATCTGTGCCCGATGGGCGCCTTCTACAGCTTGCTCGGCAAGACGGCGCTGCTGCGCGTCGCCGCGCCGCTGCGCGCCGAATGCAACGATTGCATGGATTGTTTCGCCGTTTGTCCCGAGCCGCAGGTCATCCGTCCGGCGCTCAAAAAAGTCGGGCAGGAAAGCCCGGTCATTCTCGGTTCGCTTTGCACGACTTGTGGCCGCTGCATCGACGTTTGCGGTCAGAAGGTATTCAGACTTTCCCATCGTTTCGATCAGAGGAGTTCATCATGAAAAGCCGTCTCCTTATCACCGCCGCGCTCGCCGCCTTCCTGCTCGCGCCATGCGCTTCCTTCGCCGCCGACGACACCGGCGGTCTCGCCTCCCTGCGCGGGAAATCCATCTCCGCTCCCGACGTCGCCGGCAGCGACGCGCTCAGGAAAGCGATAGAAACCGAGCCGCTCGACCGCGACTTCACGGAACAGCCGCCGCTGGTAACCCATGCTGTCGATGAGTATCCTGTGACCATCGCGGTCAACAAGTGCATGGACTGCCATTCGTGGGAAAACGCCCGCAAGGAAAAGGCCACCAAGGTTTCGGTGACCCACTTCAACGACGCCAACGGCAAAAAGCTTTCCACCATCTCGTCGCGGCGCTACTTCTGTCTGCAATGCCACGTGCCGCAGACCGACGCCAAGCCGCTCATCGCCAACACCTATCAGCGCCCGGCTGGTACGCGCTGACGGGACTTTGAAAACAGGACTCGCAAGATGAACGACAAAAAGACCCACCAAACGCGGCGGCAACGCATTTCACTCGGCATCGTCGTTGCCTTCGTCGTCGGCATCGTGTTCGCCGCCATCTTCAACGTCACGCTCGCGTGGACGAACAGCGAGGATTTCTGTTTGTACTGCCACGAGATGAAGGACAACAACTACCGCGAATATCAAAACACCGTCCACTACACCAACCGTAGCGGCGTGCGGGCGGTGTGCGCGGATTGTCACGTCCCGAAGGAATTCCTGCCCAAGATGTGGCGCAAGCTGAAGGCGTCGAACGAATTGCTGCACAAGTTCCTCGGCAGCATCGACACGACCGAGAAGTTCGAGGCCAAGCGCCCCGAACTGGCGCAGAACGAATGGCGACGCATGAAAGCCAACGATTCGCAGGAATGCCGTAACTGCCACGACGCGAACTCGTTCGACTTCAGCCGTCAGGGCTACCGTTCCGCCAACCAGCACATGGAAGGCTTGGCCGCCGGTCAGACCTGCATCGACTGCCACAAGGGGCTGGCCCACAAGCTGCCGCCCATCGACCAGGGCATCGGCAACGTCGTCGACCCGAACGCCATCCCGGCGTCCGTCTTCCGTCCGGCTGCGCCGGCAAAGAGCGAATAAAGCGACATGAGCGAGCGAGTCGTCCCGTCTCCCCATCTCGACGCCCTGCGCCGCCCGTTGCGCGACCTGCGCATTTCGGTGACCGACCGCTGCAACCTGCGCTGCACTTACTGCATGCCGCAGGAAACCTTCGGGCGCGATTTCATCTTCCTGCGCCACGACGATTTGCTGCGCTTCGAGGAGGTGATACGCGTCGCCCGTCAGTGCGTCGCGCTCGGCGTGCGCAAGATTCGCCTCTCCGGCGGCGAACCGTTGCTGCGCCGGGGCATCGAGCGGTTGGTGGAGATGCTCGCCAAGCTCACCGCCGTCGACGGTCGTCCGGTCGAAGTCGCCATGACCACCAACGGCACGCTGCTGGCGAAGAAGGCGCAAACGCTAAAAGACGCCGGGTTGACGCGCCTCAACGTCAGCCTCGACGCGCTCGACGGCGAGGTTTTCCGCCGCGCCACCGGCAGCGCCGCGCCGGTGGCGGCGGTGCTCGAAGGCATCGCCGCCGCGCAGGCGGCGGGACTCGCGCCGCTCAAGGTGAACGCCGTGGTCAAACGCGGCATCAACGAAGACCAAATCCTGCCGCTTGCCGCCCACTTCCGCCATACCGACGTCATCATGCGTTTCATCGAATACATGGACGTCGGCGAAAGCAACGGCTGGCGACTCGACGACGTGGTGACGGCGCGCGACATTCTGGCGTCGATACACGCCCAATACCCGCTGCGCGCCCTAGACCCACAATACCCCGGCGAAGTGGCGCAGCGTTGGGCCTACGTCGACGGCGGCGGCGAAATCGGCGTCATCGCCTCGGTGAGCCACGCCTTCTGCCACGATTGCAGCCGCCTGCGCCTGAGCACCGACGGCAAGCTCTACACCTGTCTGTTCGCCAACGCCGGGCACGATTTGCGCACCCCGTTGCGTAACGGCGAAGACGACGACGCGCTGCGCGCCCGCATCGCGCGCATCTGGCAGGGACGCGAAGACCGCTATTCGCAACTGCGTCACGCCATGACGGAAGGGTGCGCCGGTAAAATTGAAATGTCCTACATCGGCGGTTGATGCCGCCGCCCCAACGAAACACAGATGAGGAAGTCGCCGTGACCGCACCGGATGGCCTGACGCATTTTTCCGCTTCGGGACGCGCCCGCATGGTCGATGTCGGCGCCAAGGCGTCGACGACGCGGCAAGCCGTCGCCAGCGGCGTCCTGCGCATGAAGCCGGAGACGCTCGCGCGCATCCGCGCCGGCACGCTCGCCAAGGGCGACGTGCTCGCGGTCGCCGACGTGGCGGCGGTGATGGCCGCCAAACACACGCCCGACCTGATTCCGATGTGTCATCCGGTGGCGCTCGCCGGCGTCGAAGTCGAATTCTCCATCGTCGACGCCGCCGACGCCGAAGGGCTGGTCGGCGTCGAGGCCGTCGTCACCGCGCGCTGTTCCGGCCAGACCGGCGTCGAGATGGAGGCGCTCACCGCCACCGCCGGAGCGCTGCTCACCATTTACGACATGTGCAAGGCCATCGACCGTGGCATGAAAATCGAACGCGTCCAACTGGAAGAAAAAAGCGGCGGCAAAAGCGGCCTGTGGCGGCGCGGCGAGGCGGCGACATGATTCGCGCCCTCTTTTTCGGCCCGGTGGCCGAGCGCGTCGGCGCGCGCCAAATCGAAGTCGATTTTCGCCCCGGCCTCACCTGGCGGGCGCTGCGCGACCAACTCGCCGCCCTTCATTCCGAGGCGTTCGAGATAGTGTCCATCGTCGCAGTCGACGGTCGGCGCGTCGCGGAATCGGACGCCGCGCCGCTCAGGGACGGCGCCGAAGTCGTCTTCATGTCGGCGTTTTCGGGAGGCTGAGGAAATGTCGGACGCGGTGCGCCTGCAACTGGAAGATTTCTCGCTCGACGCGGAAATTTCCGCCCTGCGCGCCACATCCAAACGCGTCGGCGGCATCGCCGTCTTCCTCGGCTGCGCGCGCGATTTCTCCGAGGGGCGCGAAGTGGCGCAAATCGGCTTCGACGCCTACGAAGCGATGGCGCTCGCCGAACTGCAAAACCTGCGCGCCGAGGCCGTCTCCCGCTTCACGCTCATCGACGCCCGCATCGTCCATCGCCTCGGCGTCGTCGAGGCGGGCGAGAACATCGTGCTGGTGGCGGCGGCAGCCGAACATCGCGCCCCGGCGCTGGAAGCCTGCCGCTGGCTCATCGACGAACTGAAAGCGCGCGCCCCCATCTGGAAAAAGGAAATCACCCCGGCGGGCGACGCCTGGGTGACGCCGCATCCCTGAACCCGAAGCCCACGCCCATGACCGTCCCCGTTTTCATCTTCGTCGGCCACTCCAATTCCGGCAAAACCACTTTCGTCGAAAAGCTCATCCCCGAACTGACGCGGCGCGGCAAGAAAGTCGCCGCCATCAAGCACGCCCACCACAAGGTGCAACTCGACACCGAAGGCAAGGACAGTTGGCGCTACAAGAAAGCCGGCGCGGCGCTCTCGATGCTGGTCACGACCGGCGCGCTGCAACTGGTGGCCGACGCGGGCGAGGAAGCCGACGGGCGCGACCCGACGCAACTGGCGGCGCGTTTTCTCGGCGAGGCCGATTTGGTGCTCGCCGAAGGTTTTTCGCTTTCGCCCGGCGCAAAAATCGAGGTGCTGCGGCGTGAAAACGGCAAACCGCCGCGCTGCGAAATCAAGGACGGACTCATCGCCATCGTCACCGATTGCCCGGAGGTCTACCCCGAACTGCCGCACTTCGGACTCGACGACCACGCGGCGCTGGCCGAATTTCTGTTGCGACAGCCGCATGATTGACGACTGCACCGCCCTCATCCTTGCCGGCGGCGAATCCCGTCGCATGGGGCGCGACAAGGCGACGCTGACCCTCGGCGGCGATACCCTGTTGCAACGGGCGCTGGCGGCGATGCGCGCCCTCTTTCCCGCCGTGCTGGTGAGCGTGCGCGAAACTCGCGCCGACATCGACGTCCCGCAAGTGGCGGACGAAATCCCCGCCGCCGGCCCGCTCGCCGGCCTGTGCGCCGGCTTGCGCCACGCCCGCACGCCGTGGGTGTTCGCCGTCGCCGTCGACATGCCTTTCCTGCCCGCGCGCACCGTCGAACGTCTGGCGGCGCTGCGCCCCGACCACCGCGCCGTCGTGCCGGTGTGCGGCGGCCACACGCAATCGCTCTGCGCCTTCTACGCCGCCGCCGCCCTGCCCGCGCTCGAAGCGGCGCTGACGGGCGGCGACGCTCGCAGCCTGCACGGCGCGCTCGCCAGCCTTGATAACGTGCGCTACGTCGACGAAGCCGCCCTACGCGAGCTCGACGCCGGCCCCGACGATTTTTTCGACCTCGACACTCCCGAAGACCTCGCGGCGGCGCGGCGTCTTCTCCACCCTTGACGAACACGGAGCCAAACCGCGATGCCCGAACAAACAAAAACCGAACATCTCTCCGGCGGCCTTGACGTAGCCGAGGCGCAAGCCTGCATTCTGGAAAAGCTCGCCCCCCTCGGCGTCGAACAGGTGGTGCTCGAACGCGCTCTCGGCCGCGTCCTCGCCGCCGACGTGCTCGCCAACCGCGACCTGCCGCCCTGCGACGTTTCCGCCATGGACGGCTACGCTGTGCGCGCCGCCGACGTTACCGCCGCGCCCGTCGCGCTGAAAATGGTCGACGACATCAAGGCCGGCGACACGCCGAAAACTGCCGTCGCCGCCGGCCAGTGCGCCCGCATCATGACCGGCGCGCCGGTGCCGCAAGGGGCGGACAGCGTCGTCCGCGTCGAGGACACCCGCGCCCTGCCCGACGGCTCCATTGAATTCGCCGTCGTCGCCAAGCCCGGCAACGACATCCGCCTGCGCGGCGAAAACATGCGCGTCGGCGACGTGGCTCTGTCCGTCGGCACCGAAATCACCCCCGCCGTCGTCGGCGCGCTCGCCGCGGTCAAGGCGGCGACGGCGACGGTCTACCGCCTGCCGAGCGTCGCCATCCTCGCCAACGGCGACGAGTTGGAGGCGCTCGACGAACCGTTCGACCCCGCCCGCATCCCCGACTCCAACACCTGGGCGCTGCTGGCGCAGACGCAGGCGCAGGGCATCGAACCGACGCGTCTCGGCATCGCCCGCGACAAACCGGAAGAACTCGCCCGCCACCTCGAACGCGGCCTGCAATACGACGTGCTGCTGGTCGCCGGCGGCACTTCGGTCGGCGTGCACGACCACGTGCGCCCGGTGTTGGAAAAGCTCGGCGTCGTCATGCACTTCTGGCGCGTCGAAATGCGCCCCGGCCACCCCATCGCCTTCGGCACCACCGAGCGCGGCATCGTTTTCTGCCTGCCTGGCAACCCGGTGTCGGCCATGGTCTGCTTCGAGCAATTCGTCCTGCCGGCGCTGCGCGCCCTCACCGGCCATCGCACGTTGTTCCGCCGCACCCTCGCCGCGCGCCTGACGCAGCCGGTCAAATCCCGCCCCGGTCGCGTCGAATTCGTGCGCGTGACGCTGACGCAGGAAGCCGACGGCAGCTACGCCGCCACCCCGGTCGGCGCGCAAGGCAGCGCCGACGTGCTGGCGATGGCGCGCGCCGAGGGGCTGCTCATCGCGCCGCGAGAAGGCAAGGGGCTGCCGGCGGGAGCCATCGCGCCGGTGCAGTTGCTGGATGGCGCCACCTTTCAGCGCGCGGCGGAAATCGAGCGATAAAAACCTCCTGCGCATAGACACATTACGATGCACAAAGAAGGCGGGAGACGGCGATAATCGAGGTTGTAATCCTTTACGGACACGACCCGTCATGTCGAACGCCTTGCCCCGCCTCGCACTGCTGCTCGCCGCCGCCCTGCTCGCCGCTTGCGGCGCGGACGACGCCGCCGCGCCCAAGCCGCGCGCGGCGCTGGCGGTGACGGTGGTCAAACCCGCGGTCGAGAACTGGCCGATTCGCATCGCCGCCAACGGCAACGTCACCGCGTGGCAGGAAGCGGTAATCGGCGCCGACGTGCAGGCGCTGCGGCTCGCCGAAGTGCGCGTCGACGTCGGCGACAGCGTCAAGGCCGGACAAGTGCTGGCGGTGTTCGACAACGAGACGGTGAAAATCGACGTGGCGCAGGCGAAAGCGGCGCTGGCGCAGGCCGAGGCCGCCGTGGCGGCGGCGCGCGACAACGCGACGCGAGCGCGCGAACTGAGCGGCAGCGGCGCGATGAGCCAACAGGCGGTGACGCAATATCTCACCAACGAACAGGCGGCGCTGGCGCAAGCGGCGGCGGCGCGCGCGGCGCTGGCGGCGCAACGGCTGCGGCTCGAACGCACCCGCGTCGTTTCGCCCGACGACGGCACGATTTCGGCGCGACTGGCGACGGTGGGCGCGGTGTTCGGGCCGGGCGGCGAGTTGTTCCGCCTCATCCGCAAGGGTCGTCTGGAATGGCGGGCGGAACTGACCGACGCCGAACTCGAACGCATCGCCCCCGGCATGAGCGCGCGCCTGATGCTCGCCGACGGTCGCAGCGTCGAAGGCAAGCTGCGCATGGTGGCGCCGACCGTCGACGCCCGCACCCGCACCGGTCTGGCATACGTCGATTTGCCCGCCGACGAGGCGATTCGCCCCGGCATGTTCGCGCGCGGCGAGTTCGACCTCGGCGACGCCCCGGCGCTTACCGTGCCGCTGCAAGCGGTGTCGGCGCGCGAGGCGTTCAGCTACGTTTTCCGTATGCAGGAAGACGGCGCGGTGCGGCAAGAGAAAGTCGTCACCGGCCGCCGCATCGGCGAGCGCGTCGAAATCCTCGGCGGCATCCAGCGCGACGACCGCATCGTCGCCAACGGCGCGGGCTTTCTCAACGATGGCGACCACGTGACCGTGGTCGACGAAATTCCCGCCGCGCCGGACAAGGGCGTGGCGAAGAAATGAACGACGCGCGCGACGGCAAGGCCATGAACTGGAACGTCTCGGCGTGGTCGATCCGCAATCCCATCCCGCCCGTGATGCTGTTCCTGCTGCTGTGCGTGGCCGGGGTGATGGCCTTCCAGCGCATGAAAATCCAGAACTACCCCGACATCGACCTGCCGATGGTGTCGGTGTCCGCCTCGCTGCCGGGCGCGGCGCCTGGGCAACTGGAAAACGAAGTGGCGCGCAAGATCGAGGATTCCATCGCCACCGTGCAGGGCTTGAAGCACATGTCCACCTCGATTCAGGACGGCACGGTGGCGATGCTGATCGAATTCCGACTCGAAAAACCCCTGCAGGAAGCGGTCGAGGACGTGCGCTCGGCCGTGTCGCGCGTGCGTTCCGATTTGCCCGGCGACCTGCTCGAACCGGTGATCAACCGCGTCGACATGGCTTCGCAGCCGATTCTCGCCTACACCATCGCCTCGCCGCGCCGCGACGACGAGGCGCTGTCGTGGCTGGTCGACAACGAAATCTCGCGTCGCCTGCTCGCGGTTCGGGGCGTCGGCGAGGTCAAGCGCGTCGGCGGCGTCAGCCGCG
This sequence comes from Azoarcus sp., assembly GCA_031272995.1. Lineage (GTDB taxonomy): Bacteria > Pseudomonadota > Gammaproteobacteria > Burkholderiales > Rhodocyclaceae > WRNU01. Next base: position 3,071 of record JAISSY010000083.1, on the reverse strand, counting down.
AGATTCGCGTCACGCTCGACCCGCTGCGTTTACAGGCGTTGGGCGCCACCGCGACCGAAATCTCGCGCCAAATCCAGCAAATCCAGATTGAAAGCGCCGGCGGACGCGCCGATCTCGGCAACGGCGAACAGCCGGTGCGCACGCTCGCCAACGTCGCCAGCGCCGAAGAACTCTCCAACCTGCAAATCTTCCTCTCTGACGGACGCCGCATCCGTCTCTCCGACGTCGCCACCGTCGTCGACACCGTGGCCGAACGCCGCATGCTCGCCTTTCTCGACGGCAAGCCGGTGGTGAGTTTCGAGGTCTCGCGCAGCCTGCACGAGAGCGACGTCGAAGTCGGCGAAGGCGTGCGCGCGGCGATTCGGGAATTCAATGCCGCCAATCCCGATCTGCAGTTCGTCGAAGCCTTCGATTTCGTCGCCCCGACGCGCGAGGAATACGAAGGCTCGATGCGCCTGCTCTACGAGGGCGCGTTTCTGGCGGTGCTGGTCGTTTTCCTTTTCCTGCGCGACCTGCGCGCGACGCTGATTTCGGCTCTCGCCCTGCCCCTGTCGGCGATTCCCACCTTCCTCGGCATCGACCTGATGGGCTACACGATCAACCTGTGCACGCTGATCGCGCTCTCGCTGGTAATCGGCATTCTCGTCGACGACGCCATCGTCGAGGTCGAGAACATCGTCCGCCACCTGCGCGACGGCAAGACGCCCCGGCAAGCGGCGTTCGAGGCCACGGCGGAAATCGGACTCGCGGTGGTCGCCACCACTTTCACGCTGGTCGCGGTTTTCCTGCCCACCGCGTTCATGGACGGCGTCGCCGGCCTGTTCTTCAAACAGTTCGGCTGGACGGCGACGCTGGCGGTGGTGATGTCGCTGGTGGTGGCGCGCATGATCACCCCTGTGCTGGCCGCCAACTGGCTGCGCCCGTTCAACGCCGGCCGCAACGTGCCGAAGTGGGTCGATTGGTACACCGAAAAAGCCAAATGGTGCCTCGCCCATCGCAAGACCACGGCCTTGTGTTCGGGCGCGTTCTTCCTCGCCTCGGTGGCGCTGATTCCGACGCTGCCGGAAGGCTTCATGCCCGGCGACGACAATTCGCAGACGCAGGTCTATCTCGAACTCGCCCCCGGCGCGACGCTGGAACAGACCCGCGTCGTCGCCGAAGAAGCGCGTCGGCGCTTGATGGGCGTCGAGCACGTCAAGAGCGTCTACACCGCCATCGGCGGCGGCAGCGCCGGCGCCGACCCCTTCGCCGTGCTGCTGCGCGGCGACGACGTGCGCCGCGCCACGCTCACCATTCTGTTGTCGCCGCGCGGCGATCGCCCCAGAAAACAGAAAATCGAACCCCAAATCCGCGCCGCGCTCGAAACCCTGCCCGGCACGCGCTTCAAGGTCGGACTCGACAGTTCGCGCGAGCATTTCGTGCTTTCCGTCTCCGGCGACGACCCCAGAGAACTGGCGGCGGCGGCGCTCGCCATCGAGCGCGACGTGCGCGCCGTACCCGGCATCGGCAACATCAAATCCAGCGCCAGCCTGATTCGCCCCGAAATCGCCGTGCGTCCCGATTTCGCCCGCGCCGCCGACCTCGGCGTCACCAGCCGCGCCATCGCCGACACGCTGCGCATCGCCACCCTCGGCGACTACGAACAGGCGCTCGCCAAGTTGAACCTCCTGCAACGGCAAGTGCCCATCCTCGTGCGCATCGCCGACGCCGGGCGCGAAAACCTCGACGTGCTGCGCCGCCTCACCCTGCCCGGCGCGCGCGGCCCGGTGATGCTTGGCGAAATCGCCACGCTGGAAATGTCCGCCGGCCCGGCGCAAATCACGCGCTACGACCGCGCCCGCAGCGTGCGGCTCGACATCGAATTGGGCGACGTGGCGATGGGCGACCTCTCCAAAAAAGTGCCCGACCTGCCCTCGGTTCGCGCCATGCCCGCCGGCCTGAAAGTCGGCGAAGTGGGCGACGCCGAAATCATGGGCGAACTATTCACCAGCTTCGGCGTCGCCATCTTCACCGGCATCCTGTGCATCTACACCGTGCTGGTGCTGCTGTTCCGAAACTTCCTCCAGCCGGTGACGCTGCTCACCGCCCTGCCGCTCTCGGTCGGCGGCGCCTTCGCCGCCCTGCTGCTCACCCGCACGGCGCTCTCGATGCCGTCGCTAATCGGCATCCTGATGTTGATGGGCATCGCCACCAAGAATTCCATCCTGCTGATCGAATACGCCATCACCGCCCAACGCGACCGCGAACTCCCCCGCCTCGACGCCCTCATCGACGCCTGCCGCAAGCGCGCCCGCCCCATCGTCATGACGACGGTAGCAATGGGCGCCGGCATGATGCCGCTGGCCCTCGGCCTCGGCGACGCCGACACCAGCTTCCGCGCCCCGATGGCGGTCACGGTGATCGGCGGCCTGATTACCTCGACGGTACTGAGTTTGCTGGTGGTGCCGGTGGTGTTCACCTATGTCGACGATTTCGCGCAGTGGCTGGAGCGTCGGCGCGCGTCCCGACAAATCGAGCCGCTCACTGAAAGCGCAGGCGCGACTGCCCTCCGGCGCTGATTGCACGTCATTCCGGCAGTTCATCCCCCGGCATCGGCGGCACATTCGGCGACTTGGCGAAATAAGCGTCGAAATTGGCGAGATCGCCGCACGCAGCGCGTTCGCGGAAGAACTGCGCGGTTTTCAGGGCTGAGACTTTTTCCGCGATGGCCGTCACGAAAAACTGGTTCATCGACACCTTGTCCTCATCCGCGACCCGGCGCGCGTAGTTGAACAGGGAGTCGGGAACACGAAGCGCGTAGTTAGCCATGATGTTTTCCTATCTTCAAAACGTTACAGAACTCCGCCGGAGTCAGCAATGGAAGCCCGAACCGACGAGCCGCATGGACAAAATCGGCGACGTTGGACGTCACCAAGGCGTCGGCATTGCCATTGAGCGCCGTCTCCAACACCATCTCATCGCCTGCGTCACGCGTCTGAGGCCGCCAGAGAAAGATTAAATCCACCGGGCGCATCAGTTCGCACAGCGTATCGAGCAAGGCATCCACCATTTCCGGCGTTCTTTCGCACGCC
>JAISSY010000080.1 GCA_031272995.1 Azoarcus sp. | reverse complement strand
GTGCTCTCCTACGTCGGCATCGGCGTCGACCCCACGACCATCAGCTTCGGCACCATGATAAACATGGCCCGCGCCGAACTCGCCCGCGAGCCGGTCGTCTGGTGGTCGCTCGCGGCGGCCTTCGTGTTCATGCTGGTGCTGGTGCTGGCGGCGAATCTGCTGGCGGACGCGGTGAGGGATGCGTTCGATCCGAGAAGGGCGCGGTGAACACGAATTTGATTTAAATATACGTCATGAAATTGCGAAATAACTTGAAACTTGTTGTTTTGTTGACAACCGTCGTATTGTTGGTGGCAATTATGCCTATGTTATTGCGAAGCGTATTTGACATCGAAGATGAAGATGAAAGCTGGCCAAGAGAGCCAATTATGTTCAAACATAATGGACATGTGTACGACAGAATTGGAGAACTGAAACGTGCTGCCGAAAATGGAGATGCCGTTCTCCAATATGAAGTTGGGTTGTTATTGAACTGTAGGCGAGGTGATTTTTGTCAAGTCAAGGGAGTCTCAGGTAATCCTGAAGCCGCAGAGGAATGGTTCCGCAAAGCCGCAGCGCAGGGTCATGTAGATGCCAAGTTGAGCCTTGAGGAAATAGAAAAGCCACGGAAACACTGATTTATTCCTCCTCACAAACCCTCACATATCGTCATTCCCGCGAAAGCGGGAATCCAGTTCGTTCTTCCGACTGCAGGTCGCTATTTAGTTTGCGGCGCTTCGCGCCGTATGGTTGGCTTCTGGATTCCCGCTTTCGCGGGAATGACGTCGTGGATGGCTTTACGAAAACGAATAAATCATCGCTTTCGCAGCTTGCCGGTAGCGGGTGAGTGCGTCTTTCAAATCAGTCCATCCCTCGCGCTTCGCTTCGGCGCGGAATGTGTCGAGTTGCTCGAAGAACTGGCGACAAGCGGTAGCGCGGTGGAAATCGTATTTGTCCGTATCGACGCTAACGTAGCGCCCGGTGCCATCCATGTTTTCGGTCATGCGAACCTCACTCGACAAAATTTGCTGCATGTTTTACAGCTTTCAAACCCACCAATCAATAATGGTCACGACACTGCGCAATCAGAATGTCTTCGCCCTCGACGGCGTAAACCAGCCGATGTGTGCTGTCGATGCGACGCGACCAGAAGCCGGACAGTTGGTGCTTGAGGGCTTCCGGTTTGCCCAAGCCCTCGAATGGATGGCGGCGAATGTCCTCGATGAGTGCGTTGATGCGCTTGACCTGCTTGCGGTCGGTCTCGAACCAATAGAGATAGTCCGCCCATGCGTGGTCGGAGAACTTAGGCCGCATCGTCGAGCAATTCCCTTTCCTTGCCGCCTCCGGCTCGCAACTGTTCTACCGATTCCAGCAGACGCTTCGCGCCGACAGGGGTGCGTAACAGATAGGCGGTTTCTTCCAGGGCGTTGTAGTCGTCGAGCGACATGATGACCACCGGCTTGCCGCGTTGGGTCGTGACGAGCACGGGCGAGTGGTTGTCGTTGACGCCGCGCATGACGTCGGCGAGATGCGAACGAGTGTGAGAAAAGGTCAAGGCTTCCATGGTGCTGCTCCGAACGATGTACGTAGTTTAGTACAATCTTCGCTGCTGAACATGGAAAATTTGGGTGTTCGCCATAGAAGGAAATCTGTCCATCCCTATGATTCACCGCTTGCACGCCGCCACCGCCACCAGCGAAGCCTCCACCCCCGTAGGCGGCGTTCCGGCTGCCGCTTGCGTGAAGAAATCCAGCACGGTTTGCTGAATTTCCGGTTGGCGCAGGGTTTGGACGTGGTCGAGGCCGGGGACGACGATTAGGCGCTTCGGGGGGCTGGCGGCGTCGTAGAGGCTGAAGGCGTGGTGGCAGGGCACCAGTTTGTCGGCGTCGCCGTGCAGGATCAGCACGGGAGTCGGGGTGAGGTGGGCGACGTAACGACTGGCGCTGTAGCGGTCGTCGGTGAGCACGCCGATGCCGGGGAAGCTGTCGTCGGCGATGGCGGGGTAGGAGAAAAACGTTGCGTCCAGCACGACGGCGGCGACCTTGAAACCGCCTTCGACGAGCGCGGCGAGGGCGTTGTTGCCGCCGAGGCTTTGCCCGATGACGTACAGGCGCGTCGGGTCGACCTCCTTGCGGGCGACGAGATAGCGCAGCGCGCTTTGCGTGTCTTCCATCAACGCCTTCGGGTTCGGCTGGCGGTCGTCGGAGAGTCCGTAGCCGCGATAATCGAAAGTGAAAACGTCGTAATGCGCGGCGGCCAGCCACAGAACCTGCGGCAGCACGTAAGAGAGATTCCCGGTGTTGCCATGCACGTGCAACACGGCGCCTTTCGACGCTCCGCGCGCCGGAATGAACCAGCCGTGCAGGCGCGTGCCGTCCGCGCTGGAGAAATAAACGTCCTCGAAGGCGACGCCGGAAGCGGCGGGCGTTTCTCCCTCGCCGCGCCACGGCTCGTAGAAGAACAGCTCGATGCCATAGAAACGAACGACGAAAGCGGCGGCGAGAATGGCGCCGGTGAGGATGAGGACAAGGGTTTGCTTGGCGGATTTCTTCATCCGCTCAACCACGAAGCATCCGTGCGTTGCGTTCGATTTCCGCCGCAAGTTCTTCCTCGGTGGGCAGCACGAGCCGGTACTTCGAGGCGAAAAGCTGTTCGCTTTCCTGCAAGACCGAATACTTGACGATGGCCTCGTCCTTGTCGGCGCACAGAATCAGGCCGATGGTGGGGTTGTCGCCTTCGCCGCGTTTCAGGTCGTCGAACATGCGCACGTACATGTCCATCTGGCCGATACGTAAGGGTCTTTGATGAAGTCGTGCGCCGACCTGGTCGCAGCGGCGGGGCTTTTCCGGACGGTAGGTTGCTGGCTGGAAAGCAGGCGCTCGTAGTGGCCGGTTCGGATGTTGCGCTCCAGCGTGCGCACGCTCCAGTGTTGCTCGCGGGTTTCGGCGAGGTAATAGCGCCGCGCCTTGTCGTCGTCGAGGCGCATGATTAGCCGGATATGCGACCAGCCTAATTCGCTACACAGTGTGTAGCGAATCTCGTCCGGGAAGGTCAGATAGAACTGGCGGAAGTTGCGCAGGTTCGATTCCGAGAAGCCTCGTCCGAAATTGTCCCCAAGGTAGCGTGCGAGACCGACGATTAGATACTCGCCGTAATCGGCGTGTTCGATGCCGCGCTGTTCCTGTTCGACGATGCGCCTGCCAATCTCCCAATACGTCTTGACCATGGCGAGATTGACGGCGGTGTAAGCCGCGTTTCGACCTTCGCGCAGCAAGGCCGCGATTTCCGCGAAAAACCGCTTTTCGCCCTGTAACGATTCATTCGTCACCAGTTTGGCAGCTTTTACGGGGGGCTTTTTCCGGTCGCCCATCGTCACACCGCCTTTCGCATCAGCCGCGCCTTTTCGCGCTCCCAGTCGCGCTTCTTTTCATCCTCGCGCTTGTCGTAGAGCTTCTTGCCCTTTGCCAGACCGATTTCCACCTTCACGCGCCCCTTGAGCCAGTGCAGGTCGAGCGGCACCAGCGTGTAGCCGGCGCGTTCGACCTTGCCGATGAGGCGGGCGATTTCGCGACCGTGCAGCAGCAGTTTGCGGGTGCGGGT
>JAISSY010000074.1 GCA_031272995.1 Azoarcus sp. | reverse complement strand
CCGCCTTCACTTCGTCGACGGCGTCGTAAATGATGTCGTAGTAGCGAATCTGGACGCCGAAGTTCTCGGCCAGCTTGCGCGCCCCCGCGTCGGCGCGGGTGTTGAAGCCGATGATGACTGCGCCGGAGGCTTGCGCGAGGTTGACGTCGGATTCGGTAATCGCCCCGACCCCGGCGTGGATGACCTGCACCCGCACTTCGTCGTTGGAGAGCTTTTGCAGCGATTGCGACAGGGCTTCCTGCGAGCCTTGCACGTCGGCCTTGATGACCAGCGCGAGGTTCTTGACTTCGCCTTCGCCCATTTGCTCGAACATGTTTTCGAGCTTGGCCGCCTGCTGTTTGGCGAGCTTGACGTCGCGGTACTTGCCCTGACGGAAGAGGGCGATTTCGCGCGCCTTCTTTTCGTCGGCGAGCACGATGGCTTCGTCGCCCGCCGCCGGTACGTCGGAGAGGCCGAGGATTTCGACCGGAATCGCCGGGCCGGCTTCGTCGATGTTGCCGCCGGCTTCGTCGAGCATGGCGCGGATGCGCCCGAAGGTCGCGCCCACCAGCATGACGTCGCCGCGATGCAGGGTGCCGGATTGCACGAGGAGCGACGCCACCGGGCCGCGCCCCTTGTCCAGCCGCGCTTCGACGATCATCCCCTTGGCGGGGGAATCGACCGGCGCCTTGAGATCGAGCACGTCGGCTTGCAGCAGCACGGCTTCGAGCAGTTGGTCGACGCCTTCGCCGCTCTTGGCGGACACCGGCGCGAACAGCACGTCGCCGCCGTATTCTTCCGGTACGACCTGTTCGGCGATCAGTTCCTGTTTGACTTTTTCGACGTTGGCGTTGGGCTTGTCGATCTTGGTGATCGCCACCACCAGCGGCACGTTCGCCGCCTTGGCGTGGTGGATGGCCTCGCGCGTCTGCGGCATCACGCCGTCGTCGGCGGCCACCACCAGAATCACGATGTCGGTGGCCTGCGCGCCGCGCGCCCGCATGGCGGTAAACGCCTCGTGACCCGGGGTGTCGAGGAAGGTAATCATGCCGCGCGGCGTTTTGACGTGATAGGCGCCGATGTGCTGCGTGATGCCGCCGGCTTCGCCCGCCGCCACCTTGGAGCGGCGGATGTAGTCGAGCAGCGACGTTTTGCCGTGGTCGACGTGACCCATCACCGTCACCACCGGGGCGCGCGGCAACACTTCGTAATCCTTGTGCGCTTCTTCTTCGGCGAGGAAAGCGTCGGGGTCGTCGAGCTTGGCGGCGAACGCCTTGTGGCCCATGTCCTCGACCAGAATCATCGCGGTTTCCTGATCGAGCACCTGATTGATGGTCACCATCATGCCCATCTTCATCAGGGTCTTGATGACCTCGGTGGCCTTGACCGCCATCTTGTGGGCGAGATCGGCGACGGTGATGGTTTCCGGCACGTGCACTTCGCGCACGATGGGTTCGGTCGGCGCCTGAAAGCCGGCGTGTTGTTCTTCGACGTGGCTGTGACCGCCGCGCCGACCGCCGCCGCGCGAGCCGCGCCAGTTGCCGCCAGTGCCGCCGGAAACGTCGCCGCGCGTCTTGAGTCCGCGCCGCTTGCCGCCGGCGGCGTCGCCGTCGCGAGCGCCACCGCGTTTGCCGGGTTCGCGCGCGGCTTTGGCTTCGTCGCGCGCCGGGCGGTGCAGGGTGCCGGTGGTGGCCTTCTTGCCGCCCGTCGGTTTGGCGGCGGCGTCCTTGTCTTTTTCCTTCGGTTCCTGCGCGGCGCGCGCCGCCGCTTGTTCTTCCTCTATCCGGCGCGCTTCGGCGGCGGCCTTGGCGGCGGCTTCGCGCTCCTGACGGGCGCGCAGGTCGGCCTGCTGGCGTTCGCGCAACTGGCGGTGACGCGCCGATTCCTGCGCACGGGCGGCGAGTTCTTCCTCACTGAGAATTTCGGTGATCGGCGGCGGCGGGGGCGTCGCGACACGCTTCTTGCCGCGCGCCGGTTTGGCGGGTTTTTCTTCGGCGGCGGACTCGGCGGTTTCGGCGGGGGCTTCCTCGCTGGTCGGCGCGGCGGCTTTCTTGGCGCGCGATTTACGCGGTTTGGCGGGGGCGGGTTCCGGTTCCGGGGCGGCTTCGTCGGCAGGTTGCGGGGGGATGGTATCCGCCCCTACGGCATCGGAGGCGGCTTCGGGTTGCGGGGCGGCGACGGTTTCCGCCGCGACGGGTTCGGGAGCGGGGGCGACGGCTTCCTCGACCGGGGCGGGTTCCTCGGCGGGGATTTCGGCGCTCTCGTCGCGTTTGACGAAGACACGCTTCTTGCGCACTTCCACCTGCACGGTGCGGGCGCGGCCAGTGGAGTCGGTGGCGCGGATTTCGGAGGTCTGCTTGCGGGTCAGGGTGATCTTGCCTTTCTTGCCGCCGCCGTGCGATTCGCGCAGGTATTCGAGCAGGCGCGATTTGTCCTGCTCGGTGAGCAGATCCTTTTCGTCGGATTTGTCGACGCCTGCGCGCTTCAACTGTTCCAGAAGTGCGGCTGCCGGCATTTTCAGTTCGCCGGCAAACTGGGTCACACTCATCCCGTCCATTACAAAACTCCCGTCATTCCTGCTCGAACCAGTGGGCGCGCGCGGTGGTAATCAGCGCGCTGGCGCGTTCTTCGTCGAGTCCGGTCATCTCGATCAATTCGTCGGTGGCGAGGTCGGCCAAGTCGTCCCGGTTGTGGATGCCCTGACTGGCGAGCTTGGCCGCCAGCGCCTTGTCCATGCCGTCGAGCGCCAGCAGGTCTTCGGCGACGCCTTCGAGTTGTTCCTCGGTGACGATGGCTTCGGTGAGCAGCACGTCGCGGGCGCGATTGCGCAACTCGTTGACCGTGGCTTCGTCGAAGTCCTCGATTTCCAGCATTTCGGCGAGCGGCACGTAGGCGATTTCCTCCAGCGAGGAGAAGCCCTCGTCGATGAGGATGTTGGCCACGTCCTCGTCGACGTCGAGCCTTTCCATGAACAGCGCCCGCAACTTGCCGCGTTCTTCTTCGCTGCGCGCGGCGGATTCCTGCTCGCTCATCAGATTGATCGTCCAGCCGGTCAATTCGGAGGCGAGCTTGACGTTCTGGCCGTTCCGGCCGATGGAGATGGCGAGGTTGTTTTCGTCCACCACCACGTCCATGGCGTGCGCTTCCTCGTCGACCACGATGGAGACGACTTCCGCCGGTTGCAGGGCGGCGATGACGAACTGCGCCGGATCGGCGGCCCAAACGATGATGTCGATTTGTTCGTTGGCGATTTCGTTGCGCACCGCGGTGACGCGCGAGCCGCGCAGGCCGACGCAGGTGCCGATGGGGTCGATGCGCTGATCGTTGGCCTTGACGGCGATTTTGGCGCGCAGGCCGGGGTCGCGGGCGCAGGCCTTGATTTCCAGCAGGCCGTCCTCGATTTCCGGCACTTCGAGTTCGAACAGCTTGGTGAGGAATTCGGGCACCGTGCGCGACAGAATCAGTTGCGGGCCGCGCACGCCGCGGTCGATCTTGAGCAGGTAGGCTTTGACGCGGTCGCCGGCGCGCAGGTTTTCGCGCGGGATTTGCTGGTCGCGCGGCAGCACCGCTTCCATGCGTCCCACCTCGATGATGGCGTTGCCGCGCTCGACGCGTTTGATGGTGCCGGAGACGAGGAATTCCTCGCGTTCGAGGAAGTCGTTCAGCACCTGTTCGCGTTCGGCGTCGCGGATTTTCTGCAGGATGACCTGTTTGGCCGCCTGCGCGCCGATGCGTCCGAAGTCGATCGGTTCCAGCGCCTCCTCGATGTATTCGCCCAGTTCGATGTCGGGGCGAATGTCGCGCGCGTCGATGATGCCCATCTCGGCTTCGTCGTTGGTCACTTCCTCGTCGGGCATCACCACCCAACGGCGGAAGGATTCGTAGTCGCCGGTTTCCTGATCGATGGCCACGCGCACGTCGGCGTCGTCGTGGATGCGTTTCTTCGTCGCGGAGGCGAGGGCAGATTCGAGGGCGGCGAACACGATGTCCTTGGCGACGTTCTTCTCGCGCGCCAGCGCGTCAACAAGCAGCAGAATCTCGCGGCTCATGGTCGGTGAAACCTCCAGGATTCAGAATTTAGGTACGAGGCGCGCTTTTTCGACGTCGGCGAGGGCGACGACGAGTTCGCCCTTTTCGGTGTCGACCACGACTGCGTCATCGCGCAGCCCCTGGAGCACGCCAGTGAAATTACGTTGGTTGTCCACCGGAACGCTGGTGCGCAACCGGATTTCCTGCCCGGCGAAACGGACGAAGTCGGCGGCCTTCAAGAGCGGCCTGTCCAACCCCGGCGAGGAGACTTCGAGACGGTCGAAATCGACGTTTTCGACTTCGAACACGCGGGTGAGCTGACGGCTGACGGTCTCGCAATCGTCGACCGTGACGCCGCGAGCGATGTCGATGAAGACGCGCAAAAGCCGTCCGCGCGGCGAACTCTCGACCGTCACCAGCTCGTAACCGAGCCCGGCGACCACTTCCTCGATGAGTTCCGTCAAATCCCGCACCTCAATCCCCCAAAAATAAAAAATGGGCGGTAACGCCCATCTCCGTTCTTCAACCGGAAAAAGCTCGGCAAACACAAAGACTTATGCCTGCCAGTCAAAGCCCGTCGATTCTAGCGTGGAAAATCCGTTTTGGCAAAGAGATAATTGGCGGGCAGCGGCACTCCTTCTCGTTTGACGGCGCCCGGTTCTCCCGGTAGAGTGCGCGCTTCTCGGGGTGTAGCGCAGTCCGGTAGCGCGCTTGCTTTGGGAGCAAGATGTCGGGGGTTCGAATCCCTCCACCCCGACCAGCTCACCCCGGACTGTCCGCGGGAATCGCTGCCCGTAGCTCAACTGGATAGAGCACCGGCCTTCTAAGCCGGGGGTTGCAGGTTCGAGCCCTGCCGGGCAGGCCAGGGAAACGGTTTCAACGGCTTCGCTCCGGCGAAGCCGCCACGGCGGCGGCATTAGCTCAGCTGGTAGAGCGTCGGATTGTGGCTCCGAAGGTCAGCGGTTCGAAACCGCTATGTCGCCCCATCCATATGTCATATAGCCCCCGTCGGGAACCGCACGGGGGCTATGTTTTTTGGCGCACAGGACATGACCGACAAATCTATCGTCATTCTGATTTCCGGGCGCGGCAGCAATATGGAAGCCATCGTGCGCGCCAATGTGCCCGGCGCGCGGGTGGCGGCGGTGATCAGCAACCGCGCCGACGCTGCGGGGCTGGCTTTCGCGGCGGCGCACGGCATCGCCACCGTGGTGGTCGACCATACCGCTTATCCGTCGCGCGCCGCTTTCGACGCCGCCTTGCAGGCCGCCATCGACGCCCACGCGCCCGATTTGGTGGTGCTCGCCGGGTTCATGCGCGTGTTGGGCGACGATTTCGTGCGCCACTACGCCGGTCGGCTGCTCAACATCCATCCTTCGCTGTTGCCGAGCTTTCCGGGGCTGCACACGCATCGGCGCGCGCTCGCCGCCGGGGTGCGGGCGCATGGGGCGACGGTGCATTTCGTCACTCCCGAACTCGACGGCGGGCCTATCGTCGTGCAGGCGGTCGTGCCGGTGCTGCCGGGCGACGACGAGGACACGCTCGCCGACCGCGTCCTCGCCGAGGAACACAAAATCTATCCGCAGGCGGTGCGCTGGTTCGTCGCCGGACGGCTCACGCCGACGGCGGACGGGCGCGTCGAAGTGGCCGACGCCCGCGCCGAACGCTTCGCGCTGCATTTACCCCCACTGGATTGAAGCGACGAGATGAAATTGACGATGAAAATTCGCGACGCGCTGTTACGTGGCTTCGTGGCGCTGCTCGCAACGGGCGCTTGCGTTTGCGTTACGTCGGCGCAGGCGGCGGACGGCGACTGGTCGACGGCGAAATGGGGGGCGAAGGGCAACGTCGAATTTCAGGTTTCGCTCGGCGAGAGCGGGCCGGTCATCGGGCTGGCGCATCACTCGTGGACGCACGGCGACGGCGGCTACCAGTTGCGGCTGGCGCTGGAAACCACCGGGGCGACGGCGGTGCTCTACAAGCTCGACTACGTGCAGCAAAGTCAGGGAACGGTGGGCGAGAGCGGCTTGCAGCCGCGACGGTTCGAGGTTTTGCAGTCGGGCAGAAAGCCTGAGACGGCGGAGTTCGATTGGCAGCAGTCGCGTCTGAGCATTCGCCGCGATGGGCGCGAGCGCCGCTTTACGGCGCTGAAAACCGGCGATCAGGACATCCTCAGCATCTGGCATCAGATCGGCCATCTCGACAAGTTGCCCAAGAACGTGCTGGTGGCCGCCAACAAGAATTTCCGCCGCGTCGGCGTCGCTCGACTGGAGGACGGCAGCGTCGACGTGCCCGCCGGGCATTTCGCCACCCGTCACTTCCGGATTACTTCCGAGGATGGCCGCTTCATCACCGACTTGTGGCTGGCGCTCGATTACGGCATGGCGCCGGTGCGCGCCGTGCTGGTCGACCCCAAGGTGGTGACGCTAGGCTTGCAGGCCACCTCGGTGAGCGTGTCGAAATAATGTCGAAATCGAACCAACGCAAACGCAAACCCGCCGTGACGCGGGAAGTCGTCCATCCGGTCGCGGCGGCGGTGCAGGCGCTCGGCGAAGTGTTGAGCTTCGAGCATCCCGCCGACGCGGTGCTGTCGCGCTTCTTCCGCGAACATCGCGCTCTCGGCCACCGCGACCGCGGCTTCGTCGCCGAGTCCGTCTACGGCGTGCTGCGGCGACTGCGCTGGCTGCATCGCCTCTGCGGGGCGGGAGCGACGCCGCGCCGGCTGCTGCTCGCTTGGCTGGCGCGCGGCGAAGGCTGGCCGATGCGCCAATTCGAGGAAGTGACCACCGACGAAGAACGTGGTTGGGTCGAGCGCGTCAAGGGGCTGGATTTGCCCGAAGGCAGCCTCGCCGAGCGCGCCGATTTGCCCGACTGGCTGTGCGAACGGCTGCTCGCGACGCAAAGCGAGGACGACCTGCTGCGGCTGGCGCATAGCCTCAACCGCCCGGCGCCGCTCGATTTGCGCGTCAACCTTCTCAAACGCGACCGCGACGCCGTGCTCGCGCGGCTACGCGCCGACGGCATCGAGGCGGCGCCGTGCGCGCTGTCGCCGCAAGGCGTCCGGCTGGCGGGCAAACCGGCGCTGCAACGGCACCCGCTCTTCCTCGAAGGCGCGTTCGAGGTGCAGGACGAGGGCAGCCAGTTGCTCGGCTTTCTCGTGCAGCCGAAGCGCGGCGAACTGGTGGTCGATTTCTGCGCCGGAGCCGGCGGCAAAACCCTGCAACTGGGGGCGATGATGCGCTCCACCGGGCGGCTCTATGCCTTCGACGTCGCCGAAAAGCGGCTGGCACGGCTGCGCGAACGCATGGCGCGCGCCGGCTTGAGCAACGTGCATCCGATGCTGATCGCGCACGAAACCGATGCTCGCCTCAAGCGCCTCGTCGGCAAGGCCGACCGCGTGCTGGTCGACGCGCCGTGCAGCGGACTCGGCACCCTGCGGCGCAACCCCGATCTCAAATGGCGGCAGACGCCCGCCGCCATCGACGAGATGATCGCCCGCCAACACGCGATTCTCGCCGCCGCGGCGCGGCTGGTGCGCCCCGGCGGACGGCTGGTTTACGCCACTTGCAGCCTGCTCGCGGCCGAGAACGACGCGGTGATTGACGCCTTCCTTGCCGGAAATCACGTATTTACGCCACTTTCGGCCGAAGATATTCTCAGACGGCAAGCAATCGCGGTGGATTGCGGCGAACGGCTACGACTGTCCCCGTCCGCGCACGACACCGATGGCTTTTTTGCCGCCGTGCTGGTGCGAGACACCTGACGGCAGGGTTTTTCAGGTCTGTCCGGGGCCGTCGCGACGGCTCATTTTTTTTGCGTGACAACTGTGTAATTGTTGGCACCGCCATTGCGGTTTACCACAATACGCATTGTGGTAAACCGCAATAAGAGACCTATAATTACCCGCATGGTCGAAGCCATACGAATGTCGTAATCGCGGCTTGCCAATACCGTGTTTACATGCCTTTCAGGGAGAATATCCATGTCGAACGATCCTCGTAGCCTGTTTGGTTTGCGTCTGAGCGAAATGAGAAAAAGCCGCGGCTGGTCGCAGGAGCGTCTGGCGGCTGAAAGCGGATTGGCTCGCAGCTACGTCGGCGGCGTCGAGCGCGGCCAGCGCAACATCGCGCTGCTCAACATCTGCAAGCTCGCCGACGCGCTCGGTCTCGCGCCGGGCGCCTTGTTGACGCCCGCCGCCGCCGAAGCGGGGGACATGCGCAGCCGCGCCGCCTGAGTTCGTCGGGCGGTTTTATCTACGGTTTGCCGCGCCGGGCGTCGGCCCAGCAGTTCGGGGTCTCGTACAGGCGCACGCGCTCCAGCACCAGAGTGTCGGCGAAGGCGGCGCGAAAAGCGGCGTCGAGAATGCGGAAAGCCTCGGCAGCGAGGTTTTCCGCCGTCGGCACCTTGTCGAAGACGACGGTCTTGTGCTCGGGCAGGGTGGCGAGGAAAGCCAGCACGCGCTCGTCGCCGCGCCATGCAAGGAAGGCGTGATCCCACGCGTCCACCACTTTTTCCTTGGCGATACGTTTGATTTCGCCGAAATCCATCACCATGCCGTTGTCCGCCTGCCCCGGCGCGTCGACGATTTCCCCGGCGAGGCTGATTTCGAGCGCATAGCGGTGTCCGTGCAGGTGGCGGCACTGGCTGGCGTGGTCGGGAATCCGGTGACCGGCGTCGAATTCGAGTCGGCGGGTGATGCGCATCGTTTTCTCTCGCTTGGAGGGGCGCGGATTATAACATCACATCATGCTCGCGCCGGCTCGCCGCACGGGGTATCATCCCCGCCTTACAAAGACGATAACCGACCCGTGCCGTGCGGCCGGGCGCCAAGGTGGAGAGAAAACAAAATGCCTTTCATGCCATGGTCCGATGCCTTCGTTCTCGGTATCGACTCCATCGACAAACAGCATCGCTGGCTGGTCGACGCGACCAACCGGCTCTACGACGAAATCGAATCCCGCAATCCCGACCGCGAGGTGGTCAAGGGCATTCTCGAAGGGTTGGTGGATTACACCGTCAATCACTTCATCGTCGAGGAAGACCTGTTCAACCGCCTCGGCTATCCCGAGGAGAAAGAGCACCGCGCCCGTCACGACGAGTTCGCCCGTCACGCGCTCGAATTGCTGCTCAAGTTCGAGAAGGGCGAATCGGTGTCGGACGAAATGTTGAGCTTCCTGCAAAGCTGGCTCATCAAGCACATCATGAAAGAGGACAAGGCCTACGTGCCTTTCCTGCAAGAAAAAGGCATCAACTGAGCCTTTCCTACAGAGCTTGCCCGCGCGGTGAGGATCTGCCCTGCGGGCATCGTTTCACAAGGCATCGAGGGCCGTCCGCATGGCGATTTCCAGCTTCTTCCGCAGCCTGTTCCAGTCCGCCGTGCGCACGCGTCCGGCCTTTCCGATGCGCGAACGGGTCGTGCAGTGCATGGGGCCGCACGGTCTGCACCGCATGGCCTACACCGAATGGGGCGACCCGGATAACCAGAAAGTGGTGGTCTGCGTCCACGGCTTCACGCGCAACTGCCGCGACTTCGACATGCTGGCGCAGGCGCTCGCCAAAGATTACCGCGTCATCTGCCCCGACGTGGTGGGGCGCGGCCGCAGCGACTGGCTCAACGACAAGGACGACTACACCTTCCCGCTCTACGTCTCCGACATGGTGACGCTGATCGCCCGCCTCGGCGTGCTGCACGTCGATTGGGTCGGCACTTCGATGGGCGGCCTGATCGGCATCCTGCTCGGCAGCGAGCCGCATTCGCCGATTCGCCGGCTGGTGCTGAACGACGTGGGGCCGATGGTGCCCGCCGAGGCGCTGCGCCTGATCGGGCAATACGTCGGGCGCGCGCCCACCTTCCCGACCATGGAGGCGGTCGAAGCCTACGTGCGCGAGGTCGGCGCCTCTTTCGGCAATCTCACCGACGCGCAGTGGCACCATCTGACGCGCTACAGCGTCAAGCCGGTCGACGACGGCTACGGCTTCGTCTACGACCCCGGCTTGGGCGACCCTTTCCACAAAATGCCCATCCTGCTCGACGTCGGCATCTGGGACGCTTACGACCGCCTGCGTTATCCGGTGCTGGCGATTCGCGGCGCCGAATCCAACGTCCTCAAGCCCGAAGTCTGGAAGGACATGGGCAAGCGCGGCCCGAAGGCGAAGCTGATCGAATTCAAAGGCATGGGCCATGCCCCGGCGCTGATGTCCGACGATCAGATCAAAGTCATCCGCGACTTCCTGCTCAGCCAGCCGAGCAAGCGCGAGAGATCGATCGAGCCGTGAACGAGGCCGCGCCAAGCTTCGAGGCCGATTACGCCGCCCTCGCGCCCGGCGAGGCGCTCGAAGCCGCCGCGCTGGTTTTTCCCTTCCTTGGCCGCAACCTCATGCTGGCGCCGGACGCGGCGCTGCCGTCGCCCGACGCGCTGCGCGATTTCGGCGCGCCGACGCGGGTTTTCCGTTTCGGCGCCCTGTCGCGCCGCGCCTGCGTGTTGCAAGTGTGGCCCGCCGCCGAGACCCCGAAGCATTTGACGGTGGGCGATTTCCGCATGTTGTGGGGGCAATGGCCGCCGGCGTGGCTCGCCGCGCTGGTGCGCGCCCGCCAACTCGCGTCGTGGGCGCTCGACAACCGTTTCTGCGGCGCCTGCGGGCGGGCGATGAACTTGCATCCGACCGAAATCGCCTGCGTCTGCGCCGCCTGCGGGCAAAAGGTTTATCCGCGCATTTCGCCGGTAGCCATCGGGCTGGTGGTGCGCGGTGACGAAATCCTGCTCGCGCGCTCGCCGCACTTCGCCCCCGGCATGTACAGCGCGCTCGCCGGCTTCGTCGAGGCCGGCGAATCCGCCGAGGACTGTCTGCGCCGCGAAATTCGCGAGGAATCGGGCATCGAAGTCGGCGAACTGCGCTATTTCGGCAGCCAGTCGTGGCCGTATCCGCACTCGCTGATGCTCGGTTTCATCGCCGAATATCTCGCCGGCGAGCCGGTGCCGCAGGAAAGCGAAATCGAGGACGTCGGCTGGTACGCGCTCGACCGTCTGCCCGTTCTGCCGCATCCCGGCTCGCTCGCGCGCCGCATGATCGAGGCGGTGCGCGCCGCGCGCGGCGGCAAAACGTCCTCACCGTGACCTGTTACCAAGGCAGCGGCGCTACTCGCGGTTTCTAATAGCATCACGCATCATTGCCGGAGACATCCCGTGAGCGAGGAAGAACGATTCCGCTTGGTTACGCGCAGCGATTTCGACGGACTGGTTTGCGCCGTGCTGCTGAAAGAACTCGATTTGCTCAACGAAATCAAGTTCGTCCACCCCAAGGACATGCAGGACGGCCTGATCGAAATCACCGACAGGGACATCACCACCAACCTGCCGTACGTGCCCGGCGCGCATCTGGCGTTCGACCACCACCTCTCCGAGACCTTGCGCAACCCCGGCGAGCATCCGAACTACATCATCGACCCCGAGGCGCCCTCGGCGGCGCGCGTCGTCTACAACTATTACGGCGGCAAAAAAACCTTCCCCAACATCACCGACGACATGATGACGGCGGTGGACAAGGCCGACAGCGCCCAATTCACCCGCGAGGACATCCTCGACCCCAAGGGTTGGGTGCTGCTCAACTACCTGATGGATTCGCGCACGGGACTCGGCCGCTTCCGTCATTTCCGCATCAGCAACTACGTGCTGATGATGCAGTTGATCGGCTTCTGCAAGCAGCACGCCATCGACGAAATCCTCGAACTGCCCGACGTGAAGGAGAGGAAAGACCTCTACTTCCAGCACGTCGACAAGGCGCGCGAGCAAATCAAGCGCTGCTCCAAGGTCTACGGCAACCTCGTTGTGCTCGACCTGCGCGGCGAAGAAACCATCTACGCCACCAACCGCTTCATGATTTACGCGCTTTTCCCCGAAACCAACATCTCCATCCACGTCATGTGGGGTCTGAAAAAGCAGAACACCGTGCTCGCCACCGGCAAGTCGATTCTCGACCGCTCCAGCAAAACCAACGTCGGCGAGTTGATGCTGCAATACGACGGCGGCGGCCACGAAGCCGCCGGCACCTGCCAGATCGCCAACGACAAGGCCGACGACGTGTTGAAGGTGCTAATCGCGCGCATCAACGCCGACGGGTAGGGCGCGCGCTCGGCGTTATGCGGGATTGGTGATTCCGCGC
>JAISSY010000073.1 GCA_031272995.1 Azoarcus sp. | reverse complement strand
GGCGCAATCGTGGCTGACGCCGATGCGTGGCAAGGCCAGCAGGTCGTTGTCTTCTTTCGCGCCCACGATGCCGGGGCGAATGGAGAGCGCGTAGTGATAACCGGCGCGCGCCAGCAACTTGCGCACGCGCTCATCGTAATCGCCGTTGGGGTAGGAGAACACTCGTAACGGATGGCGACAGTGCTTCTTGGTCGCGATGTGGGCGCGCAGGATTTCTCCCATCGCTTCCTTGTCGTCGAGGTGGGTAAGGATGGCGTGCGTGGCGCCGTGCGAACCGAAACGCACCAGTCCGGAATCCTCCATTTGGCGCACTTGCTTCCAGTCGAGGGCGTTGGGACGGCTTGGCGGGCGCAACAAATCGGAGAGCGAGTTCAGTTCGGTGGGCGGCTGCTTTTTCAGGCTGTTGACGTAGCGGGCGATGCCGATGCTGCGCGCCTCGCTTTTCTCCGGCTCGAACAATTCGGCCGGCACCGGATGGCCGCGCACGCGCATCACCGAGCGCAGGTAGTCGGCGGCGGCGCTTTGCGGCACCAGCCAGAGCGTTTCGGCGACCATGTCCCACCAGAAGCGTTGCGACGTGCCGACGAAATCGGTGGTCAGGAAAACGCTGGCCGGCACCCTGTAGCGGCACAGCAGCGGGAAGGCGTTGTCGTACACGTCGCGCCAGCCGTCGTCGAAAGTCAGGGTGACGCGCGGACGGGGGGTGCGCGGTTGCTCCATCAACTGCGACAGGGTCACGCATTCGAAATTGCGCCGCAGCCAACGCAGAAAATGCGCGAACGCCTGCCGCCCGACGCACAGCGAGTTGCGGTGCGGCCACACCGCTTCGCGGTCGTCGGCCAGTACGCGATGCAGCATCAGTATCACGCCGTGACGCCGCAGCGCCAGACGCCCCTGCCCGAAGGTGAGATAAGCCTGACCGGCGAGACTTTTAAGAACGGCTTTGTATTCCATGATGAAAATATAAATATCGAATGTCGTTCAACGATTGAATTTTGGATTCCAGCGCTCGAAACGCCGCCCGATTGAAAACCGCCACAGTCCGGCGACCATGCCCGTCATGCTCACCAACATGAAACTGGCGAAGCGGAACGGTTTGGGCAAGCGGCCGGCGCGGTCGAAAAGGCCGACGACGGCGACGATATAGGCGGCCAATTGCGCGCACAACGCGAGGCGATAGAAGGCGCCTTCGTCCCACAGCAGCAGATTGCAGACGAACAGCGGCGCCAGCGCCAGCGGCGCCAGACGGCGAATCAGTTTGTGGCTGACGAGCGCGACGGCGGTAAAGCCAAAGCGCAGCGGATTCATCAACTCGCGCCGCGCCGCCAGACTTTGCAGCCCGCGCGCCGTGATGCGGCGACGGCGATGGAACTGGCGCTCCGGCTCGTCGACGCCACGGTCGAGCACGACGGCCTCGTCCACATAGACGATGCGTTTGCCGTTCATCGGCGCGCAGGTGGTGAGGAAAAAGTCGTCGGTCACCTGCGGCGGCACCGGCTGGAACAACTCGCGCCGCAGCGCGAACAGACCGCCGTCGGCGGAAGCCATCCAGCCGAGCCGGCTTTCCGCCTTGCGCATGAAGGCTTCGTAGCGGCGATAGAGACGGTCGCCGAGGCTGAGGGCGCGTCCCAAGCGCGGAATCGACACGTTGCCGACCGTGCTGCCCACCGTCGCGTCGGCCATCGGCGCGAGCAGTTGGCGCAGGGTGTCTTCGACCCAATAGGTGTCGGCGTCGGAGAACACCAGCACCTCGTAGCGGGCGACGAGGGCGGCGTCGTTCAACGCGTCGGCCTTGCCGCGTCGCGGCAGATCGAGCACGCGCACGCGCGCGTCCCCGGCGGCGACGGCGCGCGCCAGCGCCACGGTGTCGTCGGTCGAGCCGTCGCTGGCGACGATGATTTCGAACGCGGCGGCGTGATCCTGCGCCAGCATCGAACGCAGTTTCTTTTCGATGTGCGCCTGCTCGTCGAAGGCGGCGACGATGACGCTCGCCGTCGCCGGTTTGCCCGTCGGCAGCGGACGCGGCGGCGCGAAAAGGCTCGCCAGCGCGACGAGCAGCGGATAGCCGACCCAAGCGTAGAAAAGCAGCAGCAGGCAGAGCCAGAAACAAACTTCAGCCACGCGCGGGCCTCCGTGGCGTCAGATGAAACAGATTGGCGAGCAGACCGCTCGCCCCCGCGTGCAGGCGCAGCCAGTGCAAGAGCCATAGTTGCGCGGTAAAAAGCGGTTCGCGCCGCCGCAGGCTTTGTCGCAGCGCCAGAACGAGCGCCGTTGCCACGCCGGGCAGCAGCAACGCCGCGGCGAGGGCGGGGCGAGCGCTCGCCAGCGCCAGCAGCGCCGCGACGCTGGCGAGCGCCACCGCCAGACACAGCAGCGGAAAGCGCAGCAGGCGCGTCTGCGCGCCGCCGTCGAACAAATAAGGCTGGCCGCCCTGCCGCCAGCGTTCCTTGCCGAGCCATTCCGGCCAACTGCGCGCGTAACCCCAATCGACGGCCGCCGGATGGGCGGTGCTGACCAGCCGCGCTCCCGCCGCGCGCAGGCGCAGGCAGAAATCCTTGTCCTCGCCGGTGACGAGGCGTTCGTCGAAACCGCCGGCGCGTGCGAACCAGTCGCGCTCCATGCACAGATTTTGCGTGCTGACCCACGCGCGCCGCCGCTCGCGCCCGGCGTCGCCGGCATGGGCGCGGCGGTGCCAGACGCGCGCGAACCATGGCGCCTCGGCGGGCGTGTCGCACTCCAGCGCCAGCACGTCGGCGCGGTCTTCCTGCCGCGCCTGCCGCCAGAACGCCAGCCAGTCCGGCGGCACCTCGATGTCGGCGTCGACAAAGGCCAGCCATTCGGCGCTCGTCGCCGCCGCGCCGCGATTGCGCAGCGCGCCGAGCGTCATGCCGGGATGGACGAGCACGCGCGCGCCGTGCCGCATGGCGATTTCCGGGCTGCCGTCGCTCGAACCGTCGTCGACCGCGACCGTCTCGCACTCGATGCCGGCGAACGTCGCCGCCGCGCGCACGGCGTCGAGCGTGCGGCCGATGTGGGCGGCCTCGTCGAGCATCGGAATCACCACGCCGATCTTCATGTCGCGTCGCCTTTGGGTTCGTCCGCCGGTTGCAACACGCTGGACATGGCGAGGAAGGCCCAGAGGAATTTATGGTTGGGCACGCTCAGAAACGCCATGAACAGCGCGATCGTCAACATGCTGAGGCCGAAATAGGCGACGGCGAACGCCTGATCGGTGTCGTTGCGCGCCACGCAGGCAGCGCGGGCGCGCACGTAGTTGCGCAGGGCGAGATAGATCAGCGCCATGAAGATCAGCCCGGCGGGGATGCCCATTTCGCTGAAGATTTCCATATAGGTGTTGTGGGCGCGGCGGAAAAGCTCGGTGTCGTCGACGTAAATCATCGCGAACGCCTTGGCGTAGCCGGTCTTGGCATAGTGAAACGGGAAAGTGCCGGGGCCGGCGCCGAACACCGGGTTCTCGGCAATCATTCTGGAACCCGCCACCAGATAGGAGGTGCGGCGGCTGAGCGACATGTCCTCGTTGCTCTGGATGCCGGAGGCCACGTCGGATAACGAAGCGATGCGGTCGATGTAATCCTCCGGCAACAGAATGGCCGCGGTCGGGATGGCGACCGCGCAGGCGAGCATGACGAATCCGAGGTGACGCGGGCGAATGCGCCGCAGCTTGTCGCGATGCAGCCATGCGGAAAGCAGGCAGGAGAGCACGACGACGGCCAACCCCGAACGCGAGTTGGTCTTGACCAGCCCGATGAGCAGCACGACGCCGACGGCGGCCCAGAAAAATTTGAGCGCCAGCCGTTCGCGCAGAATCAACAGCGCCGCGAGCGGCACCGACATGGCGATGAGCAGCGCGAAGTGGTTGGGGTCTTGCTGCAAACCGATGGCGCGCCCCTGAAACTGATACTTGACCGACACGAGCGACATCACGCAGGTGACGGCGACGCCGCCGGCCACCAGACGGCAGAGCATGAGCAGATTGGCGTCGCGCCCCGACAGCAGCACGATGCCGAACAGCGACATGCCGACGAGCAGTTCGCGCAGGCTCTCCAGCGACACCGCCTTGTTGTCGGAGAACAGCAGGCTCAGCAGCACGCAGACCATGAAAACGCACAACGGCCGCCACAGGTTGCTGCGCAGGCTTTGCGCCGGAATCTGACCCAGAGTCCATTGCACGAACAGGATGGCGATCATCGCCGCGCCGAGCACCTTGGCGCCGGAGACGCTCATCGACTTGAACAGCCCCTCGAACGGCACCAGCGCGAGCAGCGCCAACATGCCCCACGCCGGGCGGCGATACAGCACCATCAGGCCGGCGAAACCGACGACGGCGGCGGGCGCCAGAAACGGCCACGGGCTGAACAGCAGCGCGAGGCTGGTCAAGCCTAGCAAGCCGCCGAGGAAGAAGGTCGGAATCAGCATGGCGTCTGCCCGGCGAGCGTGGCGTAGACGTTGTGCCAGCGCGGCGCGAGGGCGTCGAGATCGTGTTCGCGGCGCTGGCGCTCGCGCGCCGCCGCCGCCAATCGTTCCGCCAACGACGACGCATCGAGCAGGCGGCCGATGCACGCCGCCAGCGCGGCGACGTTTCCCGCCGGCGCGAGCAGACCGCTCACGCCGTCCTCGATCATGTCCGGCACGCCGCCGACCGCGAAGGCCGCCACCGGCACGCCGGCGCGCATCGCCTCCAGCACCGTCATCGGCGTGCCTTCGGTGCGCGAACTGAGCACCAGCGCCGACAGGCGGGCGAACCACGGCTCCATGTCGCTCTGATAGCCCGGAAAGAGGACGCGCTCGCTCAAACCGGCGGCCGCGACACGTTCGCGCAGGGTTTCGGCGGCGGGGCCGTCGCCGATCATCGCGGCGCGCAAATCGGGTCGGGCGTAAAGCAGCGGAATCGCGGCGTCGAGGAACAGGTCGGGGCCTTTCTCGACGCTCAGGCGGCCGGCGAAACCGATGAGCGGCGCGGCTTCCGGCACGCGCGGCAGCGTCGTCGCGCCGGACGGCAAGCCGTTGGGAATCACCTCGATTTTGTCCGCCGCCACCCCGGCGATTTCATGCAAGCGCGCGATGCTGCGCGACACGCACACCACTTTCCCGACATGGCGACTGCGTCCGAGACGCACGGCTATCCATGCGTACAGGCGTTGTTTGGCGCTGCGCAGCGTGAAGCCGTGTTGGGTCAGCACCAGCGGCAGGCCAAGCCGCACGGCGCACAGCCAGCCGTCGATCTGAGCGCGAAAGTTGTGCGCGTTGACGATGCCCGGCCGCTGACGCAGTTCCTTGAACAGCGCCGCAAGACCCTCGACGCCGACGCAATCTATGCCGACGCGGCGAAAATGTGTCGTCAGGTTATAGGGCGTGTCGAGAAAAACGACGCGATGTTTGGCCGCCGGTGTGCGCAGACAGTGTTCGAGCAACATGCGTTCGGCGCCGTAGAAGCCGCTGCTGTGAATGAGGTGAACCACCGGAGCGCACACTTTGATTCTCCGCGTCTATTGCTTTACCCATTGCCAGAACCATTTCAACGACCAGCGCCGGTAGGGGTTGATCGCCTCGCCCTTGTCGATTTCGTTGACCACCATGAGAACGGGCAGATTCAGGCGCTGCGCGACCTGCAACGGGTGGCGGAAGCGGTGATCGAAGAACTCGCGCACATAGGCGAGCGCGACGCCGAGCAGCAAGCCGGTAATCATTCCGAGCGGGATGACCAGCTTCATCTTCGGGAAGGCGGGTTCGGCCGGTTCGCGCGGCGGCGTCAGGATGCGGCTGTTGGACTTGTCCAGATCCTCGTCGATGGTCGCTTCGCCACGGCTTTCCTCGTAACGCTGCGCGTAGGTGAAAAACGCCTTGTGCAGCGCTTCGATTTCGGTGTCGGCATAGCGCAGATTGCTCTGGATTTCCTGCAGTTGGCGCACGCGCTCCTTGTATTCGGCGATGCGCGCGGTTTTTTCCCTCACCACCTGCTCGATGATCGCCAGTTCGTTCTCGCGCTCCTTGATGCGGTCTTCCACCAGTTGCAGGAAATGGGCGCGGGTGCGCTCGATCTGGCTGTGCAACTGCTGCATCGGCACGCTGTTGGCCTGATAGCTCTCCGACATGTTGCCGAAGCGGGTCACCAGCTCGTTCAGTTGGTCGCCGGTGATCTTGATTTCGTTGTCGGGCATGTTGCCGGCGCCGCCGGCAAAAGAGAACGGGAAGCTGAACTCGGTCATGCCGGCGATGCGCGCCGCGTCCATGCTCTGATGCAGGTATTCGATGCGTTTGCGGCTCTCCACCGCGTTGTCGCGCTGCACGTTGAGTTGTTGTTCCTCGGCGTTGATGGCGTTGAGGCGGAAGGTGATTTCTTCCTTGGGGTCGGAGACGGCCGCCGAGGCGAGCAGCGTCTGGCGCCGGCCTTCGAGTTCGGCCAGCCGTTTTTCGTACTGCGCCCGCTTCTGTTCGTAGAAAGCGGGAGTGAGTCCTCCGGATTGCAGTTCGCGCCGGTTCTTCAGATAGTTCTGCAACAGTCGTTCGACGAAGCGGGTTCCCATCGCCGCGTCCTCGAAGCTGTAGATGACTTGCACCACGTTCGAGCCGGGAATGGCGGTGACTTCGAGATCGTCCTCGAACACCTCCTCCGTCCACGCGTCGAGATCGGCGTCGCTCTCCGAACGGTAAGGGATGGCGAAGAAATCGAGCGTCGGATAAACCAGCGCGCGTTTGAGCGGGCGGACGACGAAGCGCGACAGCAGCCCCGGCTCGATGACGTACAGCCCTTCGTCGCGCAGTTCGGACAGGGTTTTGCGGATGAGGCCGGTGGAACGAAGGATGCTGGCCTCGGTTTCCATGTCGGCCAGCGTCGGCGGCACGAAGCGGTCGAGTTCCTGCGAGAGCACGGAGCCGACGTCGGCCTGCGCCAGCTTCTTCGACTGCACGATGACCTCCGCCATGATGTCGTAGGTCGGCGACACCACCAGCGGCAGCAGCAGGGCGGCGGCGGTAAAGACGAGGAAAACACGTTTGATGAGCCGCTGGTTGGCGAACAGCACCCGCAGGAACTCACGCAGGTAGTTCTCCTCGGCGTTGGCGGCTTTTATTGCATTCGTCATCGGTTGTATTCTTCCTCGTCGATGCGATAGGTGAAGCCGACGGAGACGCCGCGGAAGTTGATGATGTCGTAAAGCTGCCGGGTGACCTCGCTGGCGCGTGCCAGCCGGGTCTTCGGCACGAAGACGAGATCGTCGGGTTGCAGGTAGGCGATCTGCGACGCGTTGCCGTTGAGCATGTCATGGACGTCGTAGACGCGCGCTTCGACCTGATCGCCCTGACGGTGCATGACGACCACCGAGTCGAGCCGGGCGTTGACCTGCGTGCCGCGCGCCAGCGACAGGGCTTCGAGCACCGACACCGGCCGGCGGATGGGGTAAGCGCCCGGTTGGTTGACTTCGCCGAGCACGTAGACCGAATCGGCCACGGTGGATTTCAACAGCAGATCGACGCGCACCTGTCCGGATTTGGCGGTGTAGATCTGGTTCAGCTTCGCTTCGGCCTCGTCCACGCTCATGCCCTGCATCGGTACGACGCCGATGAGCGGGAAGCTGGCGCGGCCGTCGGTGCCGATGGTGATTTCGCGGCTCAGGCCGGTGCTCGGGTGGCTGAGGCTTTCGCGCAAGTTGTCGACCTGCGCTAGCGGCTTCCGAACCGAGAACGTTACTTCCGGATATTTCAGCACCGGGCCGTACTTGGCGATTACCTGCTTGCGCGCTTCCTCGACGGTGAGCCCGCCGACCTTGATCGCGGGTACGTAGGGCATCTGGATGGTGCCGTCGGGCAACACTTGCCGGTTGGTGTTGAGTTCGATGGCAGTGAGGAAGTCGATCTGCACCTCGTCGCCCGGCTGGATGCGATAGGCGTCCTTGCTGGCGGCTTCGAGGTGGAAAATGACGTCGAGCACGTCGAGCGGCCGCAGCACCTGCTTCACCTGCAGGTTGACGCTGTTGGCGCCGGTGGCGCCGTTCGTGGAGGCGACCGTCATCTTGTTCGATTGCGGCGTGGTGCACGCCGTCAGCGCGGCGAGCAGCAGCAGAAACGGAAGGGTACGGGTATTCATGATTCGCCTCAGAGATTGTCGTAAATGATTTTCGGCAAATAAAACTTGCGAGCGTTGAAGATGCTGCCGATGACGCGCGCCTCGGCTTGCCGCAGCCGTTGCAGCGCCGCCTGCGCGACTTCCCAACGCGTGTGTTCGTTGCGCACGATCAGCACCACGCCGTCGGCCTGCGAGCCGATGGCCAGCGTGTCCTGATTGGCGTAGAGAGCGTCGCCGTCGACCACCACGAAGCGGTAGCGCTCGGTCAGGCGCGCGAGCAATTCCTGCAATTCACCCGGATCGATGCGCTCGCCATGGCGCAGATAGACGCCGATCGGCATCACGTCGAACGGGCGGCGATGACCGGCGTTCTTGACGATGCAATCCTGTATCGCCATTCCTCCGCCCGAAAACATCAAATCGAGAAAGCCCGGCGACTGTTCCAGCCCGAAACGATGAGTCAGATTGTGCGCCGACAGGCTGGCGTCGATCAGCAACACCGGTTCGTGACTGCTGGAAGCCAGTTCGTTGGCGAGAATGAGCGCGCAGGTGGTGGTGCCGCTGCCCGACCCGGCGGCGGTGAGCAGCAGGGCGCGCATGTCGCGGTCGAAAATCATCGGCGCGGGATTGCTCTCGCTCGGGCGAATGCGCAGGCTTCTGCGCGCGGCGGATTCCTTCACCAATTGCATCAGCAGGCTCCATGTCCGCTGAAGACCTTTGCCGGGGTCTTGAGCAAGATCTTCAAATCCAGTAGGGGACTCTGCTGAAGGATGTATTGTTCGTCGAGCGCCACGCGGGCGTCGAACCCCACGTCGCTGCGTCCGGAAATCTGCCAGAGTCCGGTGACGCCCGGATAGGCGCCGAGGCGCCCGAAATGATGGTCGTGATAGGTCTGCGCGTGGAAGGAAGTCGGGCGCGGCCCGACCAGTCGCATCTGTCCGAGCACGACGTTGAACAGGTTGGGCAACTCGTCGAGCGACGACCGGCGCAGGAAGGCGCCGAGGCGCGTGACGCGCGGGTCGCCGTTCGCCTTGAAATCGACGGCGTTTTTTCCGTGCTTGTTGAGATGGCGCACCGAATCCTTCAACGCCTCGGCGTTCGCCACCATGGTGCGGAACTTGTACATGCTGAAGCGCCGGCCGCGATACCCGGTGCGCTGTTGCGCGAAAAACACCGGCCCCGGACTCGTGAGCTTGATCGCCAGAGCGATGCCTAACATCAAGGGCGACGCCGCCGCCAGCATGATCAGTCCCGCCACGGCGGAGGCGACGCGATTGGTCGTCGAAAGCGACCACGGACGGCCTCCGGGGCGCCCGGCCATCCAGCCGTGTCGTTCGGTGTCGATTGCTTGTTCTATTTTTCCGCGTAACTGTTCGTTACGACGTTCCACACGCAAACCCTCGGCGTTCGTTCGGGTTCGGTCAAAGCCTGCGGATGCTTGCATGTCCATCGTGCTTTCCGGTGCGGCAGAACCGCGCCTTCGTGGGCATGTCGTAGAAAGCAGCCACGCGAGGAACGCGTTTCCCTTCTTTCCAATCCAACTTGTAACAAATTGAAACAAGCAACGCTATCTTAGCGCATTCTTGTATGTGCAAAATCAAGAGGATGGATTTTAGGAATTTTCTTAGGGCTGCTGTTTTTCTGGCGCGACAACGGGCGCGTCCGCAGCGCTGCTCGTGTTGTCGGCTTCGACCGTCCACCCGCCTCCGAGCGCCTTGTACAGATTCACCGCGTCGGTGAGGCGCGCGAGCCGCAACTGCGCCAGTTGGTCCTGCGCCGAAAACCTCGTGCGCTGCGCGTCGAGCACGGCCAGCAGGTCGTCGGCGCCCTCGCGGTAGCGGATTTCGGCCAGATGCAGGCTGCGTTCGGCTTCGGCGAGGATTTGAGTTTGCGCTTCTTCCTGATGGGCGTCGCGAGCGGCGTTGGAGAGCGCGTCCTCGACTTCCTTCAGGCTGGTGAGGATGTCCTTGCGGTAGCTCTCCACCAATTCGCGCTCGCGCGAACGGGCGCTGTCGATGGCGGCGGTGCGCCGACCGGCGTCGAAGATGGCTTGCACGATCGAGGCGGTGATCGACACCGTGCGGGTGGGATCGACGAGCGAGAACAACAAATCGTTCGCCAAACCGCCGCCCGCCGACAGGCTGATGCTTGGGAACAACTCGGCGCGCGCGACGCCGATGTTGGCGGCGGCGGCTTGCAGGCGGGCTTCGTCGGCGGCCAGATCGGGGCGACGCAGCAGCAGTTCGGAAGGAATGCCGGCGCCGATGGCGGGGATGTCGAGTTTTGAGAGCGTCGTCTCCGGCTGCTGCGTGAGCGCGTTGGCGCCGGGGGGGTGTCCGCACAGGATGTCCAAAGCGGTACGGGTCTGGCGCACCTGCACTTCGAGCGGCTCGATTTGGGCGCGTTGGGTCAAGACCGTGGTGTTCTGGCGCGATACGTCGAGCGCGGAAGCGGCGCCGTTGCGGTAGCGGGCGTCAACCACCTTGAGCACGCGCTCGGCGATGGCGAGGTTTTCGCGCGCGATGGTCAGACGCTCGACGCCGGCGAGATATTGGAAATAAGTGGTGGCGACGCTGGCGGCGAGCGACAGACGGGCGCCGTCGTAGTCGTAGCGCGTCGCGGCGAGGCTCGCCTTGTCGCTGGCGATGGAGGATGAAACCCGTCCCCATAGGTCGAGTTCGTAGCTGGCGGAGAGGTTGAGCGAAGTGCTCTTGCGCTCGGCGACGGTGCTGCCGTCGCTGCTGCGGTTCCAGCCGCTGTTGCCGGAGAGGTTGAGGGTGGGGAACAACGACGCGTTGGCGACGCGCAGCGCCAGTTCCGCCTGTACGACGCGCTCGCCCTGCATGCGCAGATCGGGGCTGCCGGAGAAGGCGTCGGCGATCAGCGCGTCGAGTTGCGTCGAGGCGAAGCCTTTCCACCATTCCGGCGACGGCACGGCGGCGAGCGCGCCGTCGGGGCCGGATTCCTGCCAGGTCGTGGGCAGGGCGACGTCCGGCTCGGCGACCGGGCCGACGAAAGAGCAGCCGGCGAACAGCAATCCGCAAGCGAGCGCGAGGGGGGCGAGGGCGAGTTTTTTCATGTTTGTCGGATGTTCATTGCTGGAACGGGCGTGCATCAACGGTGACCGCGACCGCCGCCACCACCACCGAAATGGCCGCCGCCGAAATGGCCACTGCGGCTACCGCTGTCGCTGCTGAAAGAGCCGCGACCGCCTTCGCGCGCGCTACCGCTGTCCGACGAGGCGCTCGACCGTGCGGACGAGACGCTCGCGCGTGGCGACGACGATTCGGCCGAGCGCGGCGCGGCGACGCTGGCGCCGGATGCGCCGCCGCGTGGCCGGATCGCCGTTCCGGGCGCCGCGCCCGAGCCGGATGCGCCGCCACGAGGCCGGATCGCTGTGCCGGGCGCCGCGCCCGGTCGAGGCGGCGGCGGGGCGACGTGTCCGGGCGCCGCGTGATGCACGGGTGGGCGGGGACGATAGTAATAACCGGGCCACGGGTAGTAGTAGCTCGGCAGCCCGTCGTACCACGACGGATACCACAGCGGGCCGCCGACCGCGACGCCGGTATAAACCGTCGGGCCGGGCGCGGGGACGTAAGCCGCGTCCTCGTATGCGTAGAAACAGCCGGACAGCAGCGCGACGCCAGCGACGGGAGGAAGAAACTTGAGCAGGTGTCGGGTTTTCATTTTGATTACTCCGTAGCGAGCGCGACCACAGGATCGAGCCGCGCGGCCTTACGCGCCGGCAGATAACCGAACATCAGGCCGGTGACGAAGGCGCAACCGAAAGCGAGCGCCACCGGCGCCAGCGAATAAGCGATTGGGGTGCCGAACATGTGGATGAGGGCGGCGGTGGCAAGGCCGAAAAAGACGCCGATGAGTCCGCCGAGCGCGGAGACGACCAGCGCCTCGATGAGGAATTGCTGCAGGATGTTCTTCATGCGCGCGCCGGTGGCCATGCGGATGCCGATTTCGCGTGTGCGCTCGGTGACCGACACCAGCATGATGTTCATGACCCCGATGCCGCCGACCAGGAGCGAAATCGCCGCCACCGCGCCGAGCAGGATGGTGAGCGTGTTCTGGGTTTCGGACACCGCGTCGATGAACGCGGCCATGTTGTTGATCTGGAAATCCTCGACGCCGTGGCGATTCAGCAGCAGTTGGCGCACCGCTGCCTGCGTCTGGTCGATGCGCGCGACGTCGTCGACGGCGACGGTGGCGTTTCTCAGATAACGCTGGCCGGTGACGCGCATGCTGCCGGTGGTGTAGGGAATCAGCACCGTGTCGTCCTGATCCTGCCCGAAGCCGGTGGCGCCTTTCGCCACCATGGTGCCGACCACCTGAAACGGAATGTTGTTGACCAGCACGAACTGCCCCACCGGGTCGGCGTCGGGAAAGAGCGCCTTCGCCACCGTCTGGCCGAGCACGGCGACCGCGGCGTAGCGCGCTTCGTCGTCGGCGCTGAAGAAGGTGCCGCTCGCCACCGCCCAGTCGCGTGCGACGATGTAGTTCCACGAGGTGGCGTTGACGGTGGTGCGGTGGTCGATGTTGCCGAAACGCATGGTGACGGTGGCGCTTTGCTCCGGCACGGCGGCGAGCACGTTGTCGACGCCTCCGATGGCTTTCACGTCCTCGATGACCAACGTCGCGGTGGTGTCGCGTCCGCGCGAGTTAGGGGCGCCGGGGCGCACCATCAGCAGGTTGGTGCCCATGGCGCTGATCTGGTCGACGACCTTTTGCTTTGCGCCGTCGCCGATGGCGAGCATGGCGATGACCGAGGCGACGCCGATGACGATGCCCAACAGGGTGAGCGCGGAGCGGAACAGATTGGCGCGCAACGCCCGCAGCGCCGTGCGCGTCGCTTCCATGATGTCGGTCATCGGCGAGGAACGGTCGACGTGGGGAGCGAAATCCGGCTCCGGGCCTTCGCCCAGTTGCGGGCCGGGGTCGGAGGTGACGCGCCCGTCGCGGATTTCGATGATCCGGTGCGCCATCGCCGCCACTTCGTGCGAGTGGGTGATGAGGATGACGGTGTGGCCGTCCTTGGAGAGTTGGGTGAGGAGCTTCATCACTTCCTCGCCGCTCTTGCTGTCGAGCGCGCCGGTCGGTTCGTCGGCGAGGATGATGCGGCCGCCGTTCATCAGCGCGCGCGCAATCGACACGCGTTGCTGTTGGCCGCCGGAGAGTTGATTGGGGCGATGCCGCCAGCGGTCGCCGAGACCGAGCGCGGTGAGCAGCTTTTCGGCGCGTTCGTGGCGCTCGTGCGGCGGCATGCCGGAATAGACGGCGGGCACTTCGACGTTTTCGCGCGCGGTGGAGCCGCCCAGAAGGTTGTAGCTCTGAAAGACGAAGCCGAAGGTTTCGCGCCGCATACGCGCCAGTTCGTCGGGGTCGAACCCGGCCACGTCGCGGCCCATGAAGCGGTAGGAGCCGGAAGTCGGGCGGTCGAGGCAGCCGATGATGTTCATCAGCGTCGATTTGCCGGAGCCGGATTGGCCGACGATGGCGACGAATTCGCCGGGGTAAATCGTCAGGTCGATGCCGTGCAACACCCGCGTTTCGACTTCGCCGTTGGTGAAGCTGCGCGTGATGCCGGACAACTCGATGAGGGGGCGGCGCGTGCCGCTGGCGCTCGTGCTCATAAGCGTGGCGGCATCGTGCGGCGAGTGGTGGACGCGGCGGCTTGTTCGCCGCCGTCGGCCAGACCGGAGACGACTTTATCGCCTTCGGCGAGACCGCTCTTGACTTCGGCGACGATGCGGCTGGTGACGCCGATTTCGACCGGGCGTTCGACGATCTTGTTGCCGGCTTCGAGCACCTTGACGGTGTATTTCGGCGCGCTGGTTTTGGGTTTGGCGACTTCGGTCGCGGTGGCCGGAGCCGGGGATTCGGCGGCGACCGTCGCGGGTTTGGCCTCGGTCGTCGGCGCGGCGGCGGTCGTGGCGGCTGCGGCTGACACGGTGTCGGCGCTTTGCGCGCCTGCCGTGGTGTCGCTCTTGCGGCTGCGCACGCGCGCGGTTTGTTGCAGGGCGCCCATCGGGATTTGCAGTACGTTCTTCGCTTGCGCGACGATGAAGAACACCTGCGCGGTCATGTTGGTCATCAGGCGACCGTCGGGGTTGGGCACGTCGAACAGCGCGTTGTAGAGCACCACGTTGTTGGTGGTGGTCGGCGTCGGCTCGATCTGGTTGAGGGTGCCGTACCAGCGCTTGTTGCCGCCGCCGAGGGTGGTGAAGTACGCCTTCATGCCGGTGCTGAGGCGGCTGATGTCGGCTTCGGACACCTGCGTCTGCACGGTCATCGTCGACAGGTCGGCGATGCGCAGAATGGTCGGCGCCTGCTGGTTGACGTTGAGCGTCTGCCCCTGCCGGGCGCTGATCGACACCACGGTGCCGTTCATCGGCGCCAGCACCTGAGCGTATTGCAGATTGGCTTCGTCGCCGCGCAGGGTCGATTCGGTCTGTTCGATCTGGGCGCGCAGGGCTTCGAGCGAGGCTTGCGCGGATTTGAGCGTCGCCTCGGAGGTTTGCAGCGCTTCGGTCGTGGTGGCGTCCTCGGCCATCAGCGCCTGTTGACGACGGTAC
Organism: Azoarcus sp.; assembly: GCA_031272995.1. Classification (GTDB taxonomy): domain Bacteria; phylum Pseudomonadota; class Gammaproteobacteria; order Burkholderiales; family Rhodocyclaceae; genus WRNU01. Next base: position 12,077 of record JAISSY010000073.1, on the reverse strand, counting down.
TGGATTTGCGCCAGCGTCAGTTGCGCCTCGCGTTCCTTCAGTTGCGCTTTCAGGTTGCGCAAGCTGGCGCGGGAGGCGTCGACCTTCGACAGATAAACGGTGGAGTCGATTTCGGCGAGCAGGTCGCCGGCCTTGACTTCGCTGCCGACCTGCACGAGCAATTTCTTCAACTGCCCGGAAACCTGCGCGCCGACGTCGACGTAGTCGCGCGGTTGCAGGGTGCCGGTGGCGGTGACGAGATCCTCGATGTCGCCGCGCACCACGGTGGAGAATTGGTAGGCGGCGTTCGCCTTGTCGTTGCCGGGCAGCAGGCGGGAACCGAGCCAGCCGCAGGCGGCGAGCGCGACGACGCCGATGGCGGCGGTCAAAAGGCGCGGCCAGCGGCGTTTGGATGGGTTCGAATAAGTGGCCATTGTGGTTTTTACTAAGTGAAGAAGGAATTTCGCACGGACGAGTCGATTAAAGAATAGGAGAGCGCGCCGCACTGCGGGTACCATTTTGTATCGAAAGCGTAACGCCTTGTAACGGCACTTCCGTATTCGAGACGCTCCGTGGCGGTTGCACGGAGTATGCGGCTCTCACCGGCCGCATGAGAGGGGGGGGAGACACAGCCAGTACAAACGAAAGCGATGGCAATCGCCGAAGTCGACGCCGGTCGGGAGCCGGCGACCGATGGGAAGGGAGGATAAGCAGGAGGGAGGAAAAACGCCGGGCACGTATCCGGCGGCTAATACGCTCGTTGGGAACGGGATGCCGAAAGGCATCCCGTCTTTGTTTTCGGCGTCCGGGTTTTTGCGGATTTTGCGGGATTCGGCGGCGCAGCGGGCGGATTCAGCCGCCGACGACGAGCAGCACCTTGAGGCGCTTGTCGCTCACGTCGGCGGGCAGATAGCCGATGGCGTTGGGGGTGCTCGCCAGCCATTCGAGCGCTTCGCTCTCGCTGCCGGCTTCGCGCGGCGGACGCACGCGACCGCTGAACACCAGCCGCGACCAGTTGGCGCGCACCTGTATCGGGTTTTTGCCGGTGAGCTGTTGGTAAAGCTGGTTGCGTGTCTGGCCGGAAGGCAGGTCGATCAGGGTGACCGGGGTGCCGTCGTTCAGGCGGTTGCGGTGGCCGAGGAACAACTGCTTCGCTTCCTCGCGCGTCAGCGTACGCACCGCGCCGTCGATGGAAGCCACCAGTTGCACGTCGGGCGTCGTCGCCGGCGTATCGGATTTTGCCGCCGGGTTGGCGCGCGTCGTTTCGGCGGCGGCCGGCGCGATGGCAGGCACGGTCGCGCCAGCGAACAGCGCCGCGAGCGCCAGAGTCAAAACGGCACGGAAGGGGCTGAGCCTAGAACGTGACATCGACGCTGACGCCTATGGTGTTGACCGAACGCTTCCACATGAGCTTGTCCAACTTCGACGTATCGTCGAAAGACAACTCTTTTGGATAGAAGCTCCCCCAACTGCGGTTGCTGATGCGGGCGTGGGTGAATTCCAGCTTGAGCGCGGTGTTGCGGAAAAAATCCCAACGCAGGCCGAGCGTGGCGCTTTTCTGCGACAGGTTGCGCGAGGCGAGGAAAGAGTCGAGTCCGGCGTTGAGTTGTTCGGCGGCTCCCGGCACCGGTACCGCGAGTTGCACCCGCTGGCTGGTGATCGGCCTGTCCTCGCTGTGTCCGGCCACCATGACGTAAGGCATGAAGTCGCCGAAACGCCGCCCGGCGGTGAGTTCCCACGCGTGAGCGTGATGGGCGTAGCGATTGGCGCGCAGCTTGTTGTATTCGCCGATGAACAGCCATTTGCCGTCGTCCCACTGCACCCCCGCGACGCTAAAGTCGCCCTCGCCGTCGTTGCCGGACAGGTCGCGCAAGATGTCCTCGCCGTTGACGACCAGCGGCGGGCCGCCGGGGAACAGCGTCCGTCGCAGGTTGCTGGCCAGCAGGCGGAAATCCTCACCTTTCCATTTCAGCGAAAAATCCGCCTCGCCGTGACCGAAGAACATGGTCAGATGCCCGCGCGTCGCGCTGATGTTGGCGCCGCGCACGTTTCTCAGCTTGCCGCGGCCGCTCTGGTAGATGGAGAGGTTGCTGGAGCCGAAATAGGGATGGAATTCGACGTCGAAGCCGCCGAGGCTGCCGCTCACCAACAGGTCGACGCCGTCCAGTTCCTTGAACGGGAACATGCTGTAGACCTCGGTGGGCGGGCGTATCCACGGGTTGGAATAATTGATGTCGATCGTCTCGGAGAGCATGAAGAACGGCGTGCGCACCCGCCCGGCGCGCACCGTGACGTTGGGGGTGAAAGCCCAGGAGAGGAAGGCGAGGCTGGCGCGCGGTTTGTAGCTGCCGAGCGCGTCCTCGCGGCTGACCGCTTGCAGCACCAGAGCGGAGTGCGGGCCGAGGGTGATGTTGGCCTGTGCGCCGAGCAGCGAGTCGGCGCCAAAGTCGGGGTTTTCCTTGCCGGGGTGATTGGTGCTCGGACGGATGAAGCGCACCTTGCTGTCGTCCGTGTAGACCGCGCCCAAGGTGCCGAAGCCGGAGAACTGGACGTTCGGCGCATCGATGAGGGGCGGCGAAGTGGCGGGGGCTTCCTCGCCCGCGACGGTTTCGCCGCCTTCGGGCGTCTGCGCATGGAGCGCGCCGCAGGCGGCGGCGAGCGTCCATCCGGCGAGGAATGCTCCAAAGCGTGCGCGGTTCATCACGGGGTTTGATTCCTCTGTTCGGGGTTTTGGAAGAACAGGCGGGCTTCTGTGGCCGGCAACGGTTTCGAGAATAGGAAGCCCTGCCCGAAGTCGCAACCGATTGCGCGCAGCATGTGTGACTGATCTTCGCTTTCGATGCATTCAGCCACCACCGACATGCCAAGATCGTGAGCGAGTCCGATGCTGTGACGGACGATGGCGCGCAGCCGCGCATCGGTGGTGACGGTGCCGACGAAGGAGCCGTCGAGTTTGACGATGTCGCAGGGCAGCGTATGCAGATAGCTCAGCGCCGAATAGCCGGTGCCGAAGTCGTCGATCAGCACCGCGATGCCGGCTTCGCGCAGCCGGTGCAGGGTTTCGATGTCCGGGCCGCTGGTGTGGGTAAGCAGGCTCTCGGTCACTTCGAAGCGCAGTCGTTCGGGGGCGAGTCCGTGGCCGGAGATGATCTCGAACAGTTCGTTGGCGAGATCGGGCCGCGCCAGTTGCTTGGCGGAAAGATTGACGCTCACCGGCGGCGGATCCATGCCGGTGACGTGTTGCCATTCGAGGATGTCGAGGCAGGTGCGGGTGAGCACGAAGATGCCAAGTTCGTGGATGAGGTCGAGCGATTCGGCGAGCGGGATGAAGGCGCCCGGCGAAATGGCGCCGCGCGTCGGGTGGTTCCAGCGCACCAGCGCCTCGAAACTGGCGATGCTGCGGTCGAACAGGCGCACTATCGGCTGATAGACGACGTTCAGACCTTTGGCGGCCAGCACGTTGCGCAACTCGGTTTCCAGCGTCAGGGCGGTGAGCACGTTGGCGTGCATCGAGGTCTGGAAAACCTTGATCGACGAGGTTTCGCCCTTCCTTGCCGTCTGCAGGGCGTTGTCGGCGTCGCGCAGCAGGGTTTCGGCGTTGGCGCCGTCCTCGCTCATCGCCAGCCCGACGCGGCATTTCACGTGCAGCGTCTGCCGGGTGCCGAGGGCGATGAAATCCGGCAATTCGAGTAGATGCTGCGCGGTTTCCAGCGCCTCGCCGGTGGAGGCGACGCCATGCAGCAGGATGGCGAACTGGTCGGCGGAGAGCCGCGCCACGATGTCGCCGCCGCGCAACTGGCTGACGAAGTAGTTGGCCACCTGACACAGTAGATGGTCGCCGGCGGCGTGGCTGTAGCTGTCGTTGATGAGGTGGAAGCGTTCGAGGTTGATCGCCAGCACCGCGAAACGGAAGTTGGGGTCGCGGCTGCGTTGCGCGAACGCCTGCCGCAAGTGCTCGATGAACAGCGCCTGATTGGGCAGGCCGGTGAGACTGTCGTGCATGGCGTCGTGCAGCAGTTGCTGTTCGGCGCGTTTTCTTTGGTTGATGTCGCCGATCGAGCCGGCCATGCGGATGGCGCGCCCGTTGGCGTCGCGCTGCGCCACGCCGCGCGTCATGATCCAGCGCCAGGAACCGTCCTCGTGCCGGATGCGGTGCTCGAGCATGAATTGCGGCGATTGTCCTTTCAGGTGTTCGACGAGGCGGATGTGGAAGATGTCGGCTTCATCCGGATGCAGGCGGGTGAAAAAAATCGAGGTCGGCGCTTCCAGCGGCGAGGCGTCCGACACCGAGGCGTCCACCGGCAGGCCGAGCATTTCGCAGAAGCGTGGCGAGAAATGGCCACGGTCGCCGGCGATGTCCCAATCCCACAAACCGTCGTTGGCGCCACGAATGGCGAGCGCGTAGCGTTCCTCGCTCTCCTTCAGGCGCGCGGCGGTGTTTTGCAAATCGGTGACGCGCTCCTGCAGCGCCGAGGCCATGGCGTTGAAGTCGCGCGCCAGCCGGGCGAGTTCGTCGCCGCCCTCGGCGGGCAGGCGGTGATCGAGCTTGCCGGCGGCCAGCGCCTGCGAGCCGGCCACCATGCGGGTCAGGCGCGAGGTGAGCATCCATGCGATTGCCGACAGCAACGCGAAGGTGATGAAAATCTCGAAGAAGGCGATCACCGTGCCCTGCTTCAGAATCGACTGGCGCGCTTGCGACAACTGCTCGTTGGAGACGCCGAACTGCAGGAAGCCCACCTTGTTGTGCGGCAAGAGCATCGGGCGGCGCGCGTGGATGAGCGGACGGTCGAGCAAATCGTCGATGTGGGAGCCGTTGTTGCCGGGCGTCATGTCGGGCGGCGGCAAGCGGTCGAGTTCCGGCAGTCCCGCGCTCAGCAGGATGTTGCCTTCCTCGTCGCCGAAGCGCACGTAGATCAGCCCGTCGACGGCATGGTCGAGCAGCTCGCGCAAAGTGTCCTGCAAGGGGCCGAAATCGGGCTGCTCGAAATAGGCGTTGGCCATCGCGTTCAGCATGTCGGCGTTCTGGGCGACGAGATCGTCCAGATTGGCGCGGGTGGCGTCCTCCACCAGCCGCACGCTGTTGGCGAGCAGCAGCACCAGCAGCACGACCTGTACGACCGTGCTGGCGAGCAGCATCTTGATGCGGATCGAGGCATCGCGAAAGGATGTCAGCAAGCGCATGCGACCACGGCTCCGGCAATCGGGTTCGCTCAACCCCAAGCCGTCCGCGCGCGCGGCGGACTACTGGTCGCGGCCAGATTCGTTGTCACGGTGTCTCCTCCGTTGGTATGTGTTCTGGCGTTCGTGGTTCGGTGTATGTCTGACGACTATATCGTTTCGATTTCCTCTCAGGAATGACGGATGGCACAGGCGCGCGCGATCAATCCAATGCCGATGAGGAACATCGGCACGCACAACCACTGCGCGGTGGTCAGTCCCAGTCCAAGGTCGCTGAAAATGCCGGGGTCGGGGGTGCGGAAAAATTCCGCGCCGAAGCGCAATGCCCCGTAACCGGCGAGAAATGCGCCGGACACCGCGCGCGGCGGACGTGGGCGCGACGAATACCACCACAGGAAAACGAACAGCAGCAGTCCTTCGCCGCAGGCTTGGTATATCTGCGAGGGATGGCGCGGCAAATCGTCCACCCACGGAAAGCGCATCGCCCACGGCATCAAGGGTTCGCCCATCGGGCGCCCCCACAACTCGCCGTTGATGAAATTGCCGATGCGGCCGGCGGCCAACCCGATCGGCACCATCGGGGCGATGAAGTCGGTGACCTCCCAGAAACCGCGGTCATGGCGGCGCGCGTACAGCCACATCGCCAGCAGCACGCCGAGAAATCCGCCGTGAAAGCTCATGCCGCCTTTCCATACCGCGAAGATTTCCGCCGGGTGCGCGAAGTACCAGTCGGGCTGGAAGAACAGCACTTCGCCCAAACGGGCTCCGAGGATGACGCCAAAAACGCCGTAGAACAGCAAATCGTCGATGGCTTCGTCGCTCCAACCCAAGCCCGGCCGCTGTCGGGCGCGCCGCCGCGCCAGCAGCACGAAGCAGAGAAAGGCCACCAGATACATCAGCCCATACCAGCGCACCGAGAGCGGGCCGATGGAAAAAGCGACGGGATCGAACTGTGGATGAGTAAGCATGAAAGGCGTTCAGTCGGAAAAAGAAAACCTGCGGGCGGCAATATTACCGTTGGAGAACGTTCGCGCCCGTTTGTTTCACGGCGCGAGGTAGGGAATATACGCAATATAATTCGCCGTCCACTGCGAAAACCGGAGCAATTTCATGTCCATCCTCGTCTGCGGCTCGATGGCCTACGACAACATCATGGTGTTCGGCGACCGTTTCAAAAATCACATCCTGCCCGAACAAATCCACATCCTGAACGTCTCCTTCCTCGTGCCGGAGCTGCGGCGCGACTTCGGCGGCTGCGCCGGCAACATCGCCTACAACCTCAACCTGCTCGGCGCCGATGCGCTCATCGTCGCCACCGTCGGCGACGACGCCGCCGATTATCGCCGTCGCCTCGACCATCTCGGTCTGCGGCAGGATTTCGTTCGCCACGTGCCCGGCACCTACACCGCGCAGGCGTTCATCACCACTGACGCCGACGACAACCAGATCACCGCCTTCCACCCCGGCGCGATGATGTACTCGCACGAAAACGACGTGCGCAAGGCCACCGACGCGCAACTGGGCATCGTCTCGCCCGACGGGCGCGACGGCATGTTGCGCCACGTCGAGGGCTTCGCCGAAATCGGCGTGCCCTGCATGTTCGACCCCGGTCAGGCGCTGCCGATTCTTTCCGCCGACGAACTGCTGCATTGCCTGAAGCTTGCCCGCTACTGCACGGTCAACGACTACGAGGCGCGGCTGATGTGCGACAAGACCGGGCGGAGCATCGAGGAACTGGCGGCGATGGTCGACGCGCTGGTGGTGACGTTGGGCGGCGAAGGCTCGCATATTTATACCGGCGGGCAGCGCCTCGAGGTGCCCATCGTCAAGGCCGAGGCGCTGGTCGACCCCACCGGCTGCGGCGACGCCTATCGCGCCGGGCTGCTCTACGGCATCGCCAACGGGCTGGATTGGCTCACTTGCGGGCGACTGGCGGCGACGATGGGGGCGATCAAGATTGGGCACCGCGGCGGGCAGAACCATCATCCGTCGCGCAGGGAAATCGAAGCCTTCTACCGCGCCACGTTCGGAGACAGTCCGTTCGGTGGTTGAGCGCGGCGCTCAAGGGTAATAGTGGCTGACGTTGAAGTCGGACGGGTCTGCGTCGGTCACTTCCAGATCCATGCGTACCGGCACGCTGCCGCGCGGCTGCATTCCGCCCTTGGCCAACTGGTCGCCCGGCACCCATTCGGAGGGTGAAATGACGCGTTTGGCCAGTTCCCGCCGGGTGAAGTCGAGCAGCGTCAGTTCGATGTTCGGCCAGTCCTGCACGAAAAGCGCCGTATTCTTGATCGTGAAATAGAAAACGTAATGGCCGGGCATGTCGTCCTGCCGCACCATGCCGTAGTCGTCGATGATTACCTGCGTGGCGTCCTTCGGCAGCGGCATGTCGCAGCCGACGACCGAGCAGGCGGCGACGTAGAACGAACGCATCGGCGGCAGGGCGCGCGAGATGCCGTGACGGAACAGGAAAGTCGTCTGCACCAGCAGCAGTATCGCCAGTCCGGTGACGATGCTGCGCCAGACGCTACGTGCGCGCGGCGACAGGTTGTCGCCAATGACGAAATCGAAACGTGAAGGGTGTTCGTCCTCACTCTTGTCGTCGGCCTCCGCGTCACGATCGTCCGCCGCGGTTTCGCTCTTGCGTTGCGAACTCTTGCTGGATTTTCGTTCGGTGTCGATCTCATGCTCGATCTTGTCGATCTTCTGTTCGATGCCGAACTTGGTGAAGATTTCGCTCAACACCTCCTCGTCGACCACCTCGGCGGCGGCCTGCATGCCGGAGCCGTTTTCGTCATCGAGCGCGTCCGGAGGCGGCGTGGATTCGGAGGTTTCCCGCGCCGCGCCGGCATCCCGCGCCTTCTTCAGCATCGCCAGTTTTTTGTGGTGCTTGCTGCGTTTGGAGTTGCGTTTGCCGGTTTTCTCCTTGTCTTGTTCCTGCCGGTCGCGCGTGACTTTGGGCAGGTTTTCCGCCGGCGTTTCCTTTGCCTCCTCGTCGGCGGGAATGTCGGCGGGGTCGATGCGCGAGAAAACGGAATCCTCTTCGTCGGCGCTCACTTGGGGCGCGGGCGGCGGCGCTTGCGGACGAGGTGGCGGCGCGGGCGGTGGTTCGGGCGGCGGCGGCGGCGCGGGCGGCGGCGTTTTGACTGGGGGCGGCTTGATTTCTTCCCGTGGCGGCGGCGCGGGGACGGGTTTCGGCTCCGGAATAGGTGGAGGCGCGGGGATGGGTTCCGGTTTCGGCGCCGGTTTCGGCTCCAGTTTCGGTTCAGGTTTGGGCGCCGGAGGTATGGCCTTGGCGACAGGTTTGGGTTCTTCGAAATCCTCGGGAATGAGCGAAAGAGGAACGACTTCCACTTCCTCGACTTCCGGTTCCATCTCCTGAATGTCGAGCGCCGGAAAATCCTGCGAGGACGTCCATTGCACCGGATGCGGCACGACGGATTTCTTGTCGATCGAAGACGAAAAATCGAGGTCGTTCAGCGAGCGCTGCGAGGCTTTCTTGACCACTGGCGCCAGCACCGGGCGGGGCGCGGGTGGCGGCGTCGCGCTGGTTTGCCCGCCGGTGCGCGGCGGAAACAGACTGTCCAACTCGAAATCGTCGCCAAAATCCGACAGCGGCGGGCGCTCGACGATAGGCGGCATGTGCGAGGTGGTGACGATCTTCCTCGGTTCGAGCAGAGACGAAGGCGGCGGCGGCGGTGGAGGCGGCGGCGGGGTGAAGAATTTGGGGGAGGGTTTCGGCGTCGCGGGGCGCAGCGACGCGGCGCCCGGTTGTTGCGACGTGACGGTTGTCCCGGCTTTCGGGTCGGATTCGGCGAGATGATCGAGCGCGTTGAAAGCGAACAGGCAGTTGCCGCAGCGCACCCGTCCCTGACGGGCGAGCAGCTGATCCGACGTGAGGCGGAAAACGGTTTGGCAACTTGGACAGCGGGTCAGCATCGGGTACGAACTCGAACCGGCGGATATAAAAGCACTGAATGATAAAGCATCGCCCGTGCAAAGCACGGTTTCCGCGCTGCTTTTCTACGGACGGTCGCCACGCCGCCGCTCTCCTTCCAGCCTGACCCAACCTTCGCGAACGGCGCCGACGCGCAGTTTTACCCACGGCGCCCACGCGGCGACGACTTGCTCCGCTTGTTGCTCCAGCACCCCGGAGAGCGCCACCCGTCCGCCGGGAGCGATGCGCGCCGCGATGGCCGGGGCGAGCACGCACAGCGGGTTGGTGAGGATGTTGGCGACGACGAGATCGAAGGTCTCATCGAGCGGCGCTTGCGAGTGCTGCACGCGCATCGTCTTGTCGACGCCATTGCGCGTCGCGTTCTCAATCGCCGCTTCCAGCGCGCGCTCGTCGATATCGACGCCGAGCGCCGCGCCCGCGCCGAGCCGCGCTGCGGCGATGCCGAGGATGCCGGAGCCGCAGCCGTAATCGAGCACCGTGCAGTCGGGGCGCACCGCCTCGCACAGCCATTCCAGACACAGATGGGTGGTGGGGTGCGAGCCGGTGCCGAAGGCCATGCCGGGGTCGAGTTCGATGTTGATCGCCGTCGGGTCAGGGGCGTCGTGCCAGGAAGGCACGATCCACAGGCGGTCGCCGACGCGAATGGGGGCGAACTGGCTCTGGGTCAGGCGCACCCAATCCTGTTCGGCGACTTGTTCGCGGGTGAAGGGCGGTGTTTCGCTCAGCCCCGCCGCGAGTGCGGCGCTTTGAACGGCGGCGTCGAGGTCGGCGTCAGGCTCGAACAGCGCCACCACCTTGCTGTGCGACCACAGACTGGCGGGGGCGTCGCCCGGCTCGCCGAACTGCGGCGTCTCCGCCGCCGTGCCGGCGTCGGCGTCCTCGATGGCCACCGAGAGCGCCCCCGCCTCCATCAACGCCTCCGAGAGCGCCTCGGCGCGATCCGCGTCGGCGCGCAGCGCCACCGAAAACCACATCGTCGCGCCCTCAGTCGACCTTGACTTCGTTGATGTCGGCCAGTCGTTCTTCGAGGTAATGGATGCTGACGCCGCCCTTGAGGAATTGGGCGTCGAGCATCAGCGCCTGATGCAGCGGCACGTTGGTCTTGATGCCGCCGACGACCATCTCGGAGAGCGCGATGCGCATACGGCGAATCGCCTGTTCACGCGTGTCGCCGAAGGTGATGAGCTTGCCGATCATCGAGTCGTAATGCGGCGGCACCATGTAGTCGGCGTAGACGTGCGAATCGACGCGCACGCCGGGGCCGCCCGGCGTGTGCCACGAGGTGATGCGTCCCGGCGAAGGGGTGAATTTGAACGGGTCTTCGGCGTTGATGCGGCATTCGATGGCGTGGCCGCGAAACTGGATGTCGCGCTGTTTGATCGGCAGCTTTTCGCCGGCGGCGACGCGCAACTGCGTCTGCACGATGTCGATGCCGGTGATGAATTCGGTGACCGGGTGCTCGACCTGCACGCGGGTGTTCATCTCGATGAAGAAGAATTCGCCGCGCTCGTAAAGGAATTCGAAGGTGCCGGCGCCGCGATAGCCGATTTTGCGGCACGCCTTGGCGCAACGCTCGCCGATGAGGGCGATCAGTTTGCGGTCGATGCCGGGGGCGGGCGCTTCCTCGATCACTTTCTGGTGGCGACGCTGCATGGAACAGTCGCGCTCGCCGAGGTAGACGGCGTTGCCGTGCTCGTCGGCCATGATCTGGATTTCGACGTGGCGCGGGTTTTCGAGATATTTCTCCATGTAGACGACCGGGTTGCCGAAAGCGGCCTGCGCCTCGGCCTGCGTCGTCGCCACCGCGTTCAGGAGCGCCGCTTCGGTGTGCACCACCCGCATGCCGCGCCCGCCGCCGCCGCCCGCCGCCTTGACGATGACCGGATAGCCGATCTGCTTGGCGAGCGCGACGATGGCTTTGGGGTCTTCGGGCATGGCGCCGTCGGAGCCGGGCACGCAGGGCACGCCCGCTTCTTTCATGGCGTTCTTGGCCGAAACCTTGTCGCCCATCAGGCGGATGGTTTCCGGCTTGGGGCCGATGAACACGAAGCCGGATTGCTCGACGCGTTCGGCGAAGTCGGCGTTCTCGGACAGAAAGCCGTAGCCGGGGTGGATGGCTTCGGAATCGGTGACTTCCGCCGCCGAGATGATGGCCGGAACGTTCAGATAGCTCTGCGCCGAGGGAGCGGGGCCGATGCACACGGACTCGTCGGCGAGCTTGACGTACTTGGCTTCGGTGTCGGCCTCGGAGTGCACGGCGACGGTCTTGACGCCCAGTTCCCGACAGGCGCGCAGCACCCGCAGGGCGATTTCTCCTCGATTGGCGATCAGTATCTTCTGAAACATGGCGCTCAACCGATGACGAACAGCGGCTGGCCGAATTCGACCGGCTGCGCGTTCTCGACCAGAATGGCCTTGATCGTGCCGGCGGCGTCGGATTCGATTTCGTTCATCAGCTTCATTGCTTCGATGATGCACAGATGATCGCCTTCCGCCACGGTTTGGCCGACTTCGACCATCGGTTCGGCGCCCGGCGCCGAGGCGCGGTAGAAGGTGCCGACCATCGGCGACTTGACGACGTGTCCTTCCGGCAACGCGTCGGCGGCTTCGGGTTCTTCGGCGGCGGCGGGTGCGGCGGCGGGGGGCGGCGCGTAGACCGGCTGCGCCGCCACGGCGACGGTGTTCAGGGTTTTGGCGATACGTACCTTTTCTTCACCCTCGGTGACTTCGAGTTCGGAGACGCCCGATTCTTGCACGAGGTCGATGAGTTTCTTCAACTTACGCAAATCCATTTCGATACTCCGGGAAAAAATAGGTAATGGCCGGGGAAAGTAGTAGGGGGCGGTCGCCGTTACGGCGTCAGCCCGCGCGCTCCCGCAGCCGGGCGAGGGCGTAATCCACCGCCGCCAGATAACCGTGCGCGCCGAGTCCGCAGATCACGCCGACGGCGAGATCGGAGAAG
>JAISSY010000030.1 GCA_031272995.1 Azoarcus sp. | reverse complement strand
GTGGTCAATTCCACCAAGTCGATGACCGGCCACCTGTTGGGCGGCGCCGGCGGGTTGGAGTCGGTGTTTACCGTGCTCGCCGTCCATCACCAGATTTCGCCGCCGACGATCAACATCTTTGAACAAGACCCGGAATGCGATCTCGACTACTGCGCCAACACGGCGCGGCAGATGAAGATCGACGTCGCGGTGAAGAACAACTTTGGTTTCGGCGGCACCAACGGCTCGCTGGTCTTTCGCCGCATCTAGTCACCGATGACCGGCGCGGCGGCTCCGCTCACGCTCCGGCTCAAAACCGATTCCATTTTGTTGGCAGCCATCTTCGCCGCGCACGTCGCGGCGGGTGGCGTTGTCGCCTTGCTGCGCTTGCCGCTCGCGCTCACCGCCGCGTTCGCGGCGCTCGTCGTCGTCTCTGCTGCGATGGCGTGGCGCGACGAGAGGGCCAAGCGCGATTTTTCCCTAGTGCTCGCCGCCGACGGCGCAGCGCGCCTGTTTTTCCCCGCTGGCGACGCATGGGCGCGGGTCAAACCCGGCGCGGTGACGTTCCCCGCCGTCGTGTGGTTCGCGCTCGGCTGGACGGACGTAACGGGGCGTGCGCGCTCGCGGCGTTTCATGCTGACGGCGGGCGGGGTCGAGGAACCGGACGGCGACGCCGAACAATGGCGACGCCTGCGCGTCTGGCTGCGGCATTGCGCCTTGCGGCGCCTCCAACCCGACGATCTGTAGGGGCGAATAATTATTCGCCCAAGGTTTTCGCCGCTCAATGTTTCAGCGTCGTCGCTGCAAGAGGGCGAATAATTATTCGCCCCTACAAAACCGTTTGAATTTCGGCGGCGTCAGCACCGTGTCGCGGGCGCGGGGCAGGGTGTCGGGATAATCGCGCGAGAAATGCAATCCACGGCTTTCGTGGCGCTTCAGGGCGCAGCGGACGATGAGTCCGGCGGTGACGACGAGGTTGCGCAGTTCGATCAAATCGTTGGAGACGCGGAAGTTGGAATAGAACTCGTCGATTTCCCGCGCCAGCAGCCGAATACGGTGCCGCGCCCGTTGCAGGCGCTTGTTGGTGCGCACGATGCCGACGTAGTCCCACATCGCCTGCCGCAATTCCTGCCAGTTGTGGGCGATCACCACTTCCTCGTCGGTGTCGATGACGCGGCTATCGTCCCACGCCGGCAGCGGCGGAATCTTCACCGGCGGGCGCTGCACGATGTCGAGCGCCGCCGCCTTGCCGAAAACCAGACATTCGAGCAGCGAGTTCGACGCCAGCCGGTTCGCGCCGTGCAGGCCGGTGCCCGCCGATTCGCCGACCGCGTAGAGATTGGGCACGTCGGTGCGCGCCGCCAGATCGGTGACGATGCCGCCGCACGAATAATGCGCCGCCGGCACCACCGGAATCGGCTGTTTCGTGATGTCGATGCCCAGTTCGAGACAGCGCCCGTAAATGGTGGGGAAATGCTCGCGCAGCCAGTCGGCGGGTTTGTGGCTGATGTCGAGATGGACGCAATCGAGTCCGTGCTTCTTCATCTCGAAGTCGATGGCGCGCGCCACGATGTCGCGCGGCGCCAGTTCGGCGCGTTCGTCGTGCGCCGGCATGAAGCGCGTGCCGTCGGGCAGCTTCAGCAGGCCGCCTTCGCCTCGCACCGCTTCCGAAATCAGGAAGGATTTTTCCTGCGGGTGGTAAAGACAGGTGGGATGGAACTGGATGAACTCCATGTTGCGCACGCGGCAACCGGCGCGCCACGCCATCGCCACCCCGTCGCCGGTGGCGACGTCCGGATTGGTGGTGTAGAGATAGACCTTGCCGGCGCCGCCGGTGGCGAGCACCGTGCTGCGCGCCGCGAAGGCGACGACGCGGTCGTTTTCGAGGTCGAGCACGTAGGCGCCGACGCAACCGCGCTGCGGCTGGCCGATGCGTTCGCCGCCGATGAGGTCGATGGCGATGTGGTGCTCGAAGATGTCGATGTTTTTGTGCGCCAGCACTTCCTGCCGCAAGGTCGTCTGCACCGCGCGCCCGGTGGCGTCGGCGGCGTGGATGATGCGGCGGTGCGAGTGGCCGCCCTCGCGCGTCAGGTGAAAGCCGAATTCGGAATCCTCGCGCGTAAACGGCACGCCCTCCTTGATGAGCCAGGAGATTGCGTCGAGGCTGTGTTCGACCACGAAGCGCGTCGCCTTGGGGTCGCACAGCCCGGCGCCGGCGGTGAAAGTGTCACGGATGTGCGCCTCGATGCTGTCGTCGCTGGCAAGCACGGCGGCGATGCCGCCCTGCGCCAGAGAACTCGCGCTGTCGGCCAGTTCGCGTTTGGTGACGATGGCCACCTTCAGGCGGTCGGCGAGGAAAAGGGCGAGCGATTGCCCGGCGGCGCCGCTGCCGACGATCAGCACGTCGTATTGATACTGTCTGGTCATGATGTTGGGGCGTAGGTGAAAACCGTAGCCGGCAATATAGCACTGGCGTCGCGTCGCGCCCGGAGGCGCTCGCGGTAAAGACGTGACATCCGCACTGAACCAATTAAAAACCGCAATGTCTGTGCGAGTATGAGCCGGGTTTGGCGCGGCGGCTTGCTCGCTTATACTGATGAGAGATTGCACAGCAGGAAAATGGATATTCGATGAGCGACCGCGAAATCGATCAACAACTGGTAGAGCGCGTGCAAAGCGGGGACAAGCAGGCGTTCGGCATGCTGGTGTCCAAATACCAGCGCAAGCTCTACCGGTTGCTCTCCCGTCTGGTGCGCGATCCGGCGGAAGTCGAGGATCTGGCGCAGGAAACCTTCATCAAGGCGTACCGCGCCCTTGGTTCCTTCCGGGGTGAGAGCGCCTTTTACACTTGGCTCTACCGGATCGGCATCAACACCGCCAAGAACCACCTCGCCGCGCAGGGGCGACGGGTGCCGGCGTCGACCGGGCTGGATTCGAGCGAGATGGAAAACGTCGAGGGCGGCGAGCGTCTGCACGACCTCGATACCCCCGAACGGCAGATGATGACGCGGCAGATTGCGCGCACGGTCGACGAGGCCATGGCCGATTTGCCCGCCGAGTTGCGCGAGGCCATCACTCTGCGCGAACTGGAAGGATTGAGTTACGAGGACATCTCCGGCGTCATGGGGTGTCCGATCGGCACGGTGCGTTCGCGCATCTTCCGCGCCCGCGAGGCCATCGCGGCGCGGCTGCGCCCGCTGCTTGGCACCCGCGCCGACGAACGATGGTAGTCACGATTGATGCAAGATAGACGATGGGGCTGAAATGAAAGAGAAGCTATCGGCAATGCTCGACGGCGACGTCGATGAGTCTACGGCGAAGATGTTATTTACCCGGCTCAAGCATGACGCCGCCTTCCGCAAAGAGTGGGAAGCCTGGTGTCTGGTCGGCGACGTCATCCGCGACGGCGCACAACCGGAAATGGAAGGTTTTACCGAGCGCGTCATGTTCATGCTGGAGGACGAACCGACGGTGCTGGCGCCGCCGCACCGACGCGACCGCGCCGACGTGTCGTCGGCGACGGCGGAACGCTCCGGCTTCCTGCGCCGCCGCCTGTTGCCGGTGGCGGCTTCCGTGATGGGTGTGCTGGCGGTGGCGGGCGTGGTTTCGTCGCTCTCCGGCAGCAGCAACGAACCGCCGCTCGTCGCCCAGCGCGAGGCGGCCACCACCGTGACTTCGCCGCAACAGGTCGTCGTCGCCGCGCCGGCCTTGCCCAACGCCCGCGTCGGCGCGCGTCCAGATTATCTTTTCGCGCATCAGGCGCTCTCCGGCGGCCCGGTTCCCGCCGCCATGCAGTACATGCGCACCGTGTCGTCTCCCGCCGATGAATGAGCGCGCCATGAGTCCCGAACAGGGGGCGGGAAAAGCGTGGCGCGTCCTTGCGACGCTGCTGTTTTGCGGCCTGCCGCTCGTCGGCTTCGCCCAACCGGCGCCGGAAGCGGAGGCGACCGCGACCGCGCCCGAACTCATGGCGGAGCCGCCCGAAGCCGGAGCGACGACGGCGCTCGACTGGCTGGCGCGCATCGCCGCCGCCGGCAAGCAACTCGACTACAGCGGCACCTTCACCTATCAGTCCGGGCGGCGCATCGAAACCTCGCGCATCGTGCACCGCTATCTCGACGGCGAGGAAAGCGAGCGGCTCGAAGTGCTCGACGGCTCGCCGCGCGAGGTCGTGCGCAAGGGCGCGGAAGTGCGTTGCGTGCTGCCGGCGCAGCGCACGGTCATCGTCAGCAAGTCGAGCGCGCGCGCCAGCTTTCCGGCCACGTTGACGCAGAACTACGCCGACATCGCCAGCAACTACGACGTGCGTCTGGGCGAGGCCGGGCGCATCGCCGGGGTCGAGGCGCAGAAAATCGTCATCGCGCCGCGCGACAATCTGCGCTACGGCCACGTCCTGTGGGCCGACAAGCGGCGCGGCCTGCTGCTGAAATCGCAAATGGTCGACGCCGACGGCGACGCCATCGAGCAATTCGCTTTCAACGAAGTGAAGTTCGAGAACGGCATCGCCGACGACCAACTGGCGGCGAAAACGACGCCGCAACCCGATTGGCGCGTGGTCGACGCTGGCGCCGACGATGTGACGCCGACGGAAGACCGCTGGCGTTTGCGCGAGCCGCTGCCGGGCTTTTCGCTGGTGCGCAAATCGCACCAACGCAGCGGCGGCGCGATGCACATGGTGTTCAGCGACGGGCTGGCGGCGATTTCGATTTTCATCGAAGCGGCGGAAGCCGGCGCGGAAGCGCGCGGCGGCTTCCCCGGCGGCGGCGCGGTCAACGCCTTCGAGCGCATCGTCGACGGCCAACGCATCACGGTGCTCGGCGAAGTGCCGCCGAACGCGGTCAAACAGGCGGCGGAAACACTGGAGGCGGTGCCGAAATGATTGCAGTGCGAGCCGTCGTGGTGCGCGCCGGAGAAGGAAAAATCAGCGCCAAACTGCTGGAAAATCAGGGCGGCTGCGGCCACTGCGACGAGCCGGGCGGCTGCCACGCGCCGCAGTTCGCCGATTTGTTCAAGGGCGGCGAACACGTATTCACTCTCGACGACCCCATCGGTCTGGCCGAAGGCGAGCGCGTCAAGCTCGTCGTCGACGACGGTCAGCCGCTCAGGGCGGCGCTCGCTAGTTACGGCGTCGGCACCGCGCTGGTGTTGGTCGGCGCCGCGTTCGGCGTCTGGCTGGCGCCGCTGGCGCGCGCCGACATCGGCGCCGGCATCGGCGCGGCGCTCGGCGCCACCGCCACGGTCTGGGTGCTGCAATGGCGCGCGCGCCGTGGCGTGCAGGCGTGGCGGGTGCGCGTCGAACGCGACGACTCCGACCCCGACGCCGCGCCCGTCTGCCGTTCGGGATTGGGCGCGTGAGCGCGGCGCGGACGTTCACCGTCCTCAGCCGCCAGTGGTGCCACCTCTGCCATGAAATGGTCGCGGCGCTGACGCCGCTCGCCGCCCGCCACGGCTGGCAAGTCGAGGAAATCGACATCGACGCCGACCCGGCGCTGGAAGCGCGTTGGGACGAGGATGTGCCGGTGTTGCTGGCGGGCGAAGAGGAAATCTGCCGCCATCGGCTGGATGAGGCCGCCGTGCACGCCTTTTGCTTGGCGCATCCGGTAGAATCCAGCGTTTTTCCACGGCCATGAGTCCGCCGCGGCGACGCCTCTCCGCCCCCGACATGCAACGACACATCCGCAATTTCTCCATCATCGCCCACATCGACCACGGCAAGTCGACGCTCGCCGACCGCCTGATTCATTTCTGCGGCGGACTCTCGGAGCGCGAGATGGAAGAACAGGTGCTCGATTCGATGGACATCGAGCGCGAACGCGGCATCACCATCAAGGCGCAGACGGCGGCGCTGCAATACCGCGCCCGCGATGGCGAAACTTATAGCCTGAATCTCATCGACACCCCCGGACACGTCGACTTCTCCTACGAAGTGAGCCGTTCGCTTTCCGCCTGCGAGGGCGCGCTGCTGGTGGTCGACGCTTCGCAGGGCGTCGAGGCGCAGACGGTGGCCAACTGTTACACCGCGCTCGACCTCGATGTCGAAGTGGTGCCGGTGCTGAACAAAATCGACCTGCCCGCCGCCGACCCCGACAACGCCCGCGCCGAAATCGAGGACGTCATCGGCGTCGACGCTTCCGAAGCGGTGGTGTGCTCGGCCAAGACCGGCCTTGGCATCGAGGACGTGCTCGAAGCCATCGTCGCCCGCGTTCCCGCGCCGCGTGGCGACCCGGACGGGCCGCTCAAGGCGCTCATCATCGATTCGTGGTTCGACAACTACGTCGGCGTCGTCATGCTGGTGCGGGTGGTCGACGGCGCGCTGCGCGTGCGCGACCGTATTTTGCTGATGTCGACCGGGGCGCAATATCCGTGCGACCAGGTGGGCGTGTTCACGCCGCGCGCCGTCGACCGCGACGAGCTTTCCGTCGGCGACGTGGGCTTCGTCATCGCCGGCATCAAGGAGCTGGAAGCGGCGCGCGTCGGCGACACCATCACGCTGGCGAACCGCCCCGCCGCCAAACCGCTGCCCGGTTTCAAGGAAATCAAGCCGCAGGTGTTCGCCGGACTCTATCCGGTGGAATCCTCCGAATACGACCAGTTGCGCGACTCGCTCGAAAAGCTGCGGCTGAACGACGCCTCGCTGCGCTTCGAGCCGGAAGTCTCGCAGGCGCTCGGTTTCGGCTTCCGCTGCGGCTTCCTCGGCCTGCTGCACATGGACATCGTGCAGGAGCGGCTGGAGCGCGAGTTCGACATGGATCTCATCACCACCGCGCCGACGGTGGTCTACGAAGTGGTGCTCAACGACGGCTCCACCATCCACGTCGAAAACCCCGCCAAGCTGCCCGAACCCGGCAAATATCAGGACATCCGCGAACCCATCATCACCGCCACCATCTTCATGCCGCAGGATTACGTCGGCCCGGTGCTGACGCTCTGCAACCAGAAGCGCGGCGCGCAGGTCGACATGCGCTATCACGGTCGGCAGGTGCAACTGGTCTATGAGTTGCCGATGAACGAAGTGGTGATGGACTTTTTCGACAAGCTGAAATCGGTGTCGCGCGGCTACGCTTCGCTCGATTACGAATTCAAGGAATATCGCTCCGCCGATTTGGTCAAGCTCGACATGATGGTGGCGGGCGAGAAAGTCGACGCGCTGTCGGTCATCGTGCATCGCGCCAGCGCCCAGTATCGCGGCCGCGAACTCGCCGCCAAGTTGCGCGGTCTGATTCCGCGCCAGATGTTCGACGTCGCCGTGCAGGCGACCATCGGCACGCACATCATTGCGCGCGAGACCATCAAGGCTTTGCGCAAGAACGTGCTCGCCAAGTGCTACGGCGGCGACATCACGCGCAAGAAGAAGCTGCTGGAAAAACAAAAGGAAGGCAAGAAGCGCATGAAGCAGGTGGGCAACGTGGAAATTCCGCAGGAAGCCTTCCTTGCCGTGCTGCGCACCGACGAGGGCAAATGAGCGCCCGCGTTCTCCCATAACCTGACAGGAACCGCAATGGACTTATCCAGTGTCAACCTCGCCCTGATCCTGTTCGTGCTGCTGGTGGTCACCGGCGCGCTGTGGGCGCTCGACCGCTTCTACGCCCGCAAGCGCCGCGCCCCCGACGCGCCGCAGCCGGTATGGGTGGAGTGGGGCGCCGCCTTCTTCCCGGTGGTGCTGATCGTCTTCGTGCTGCGCTCCTTTCTCGTCGAGCCGTTCAAGATTCCTTCCGGCTCGATGATTCCGACCCTGCTCGAAGGCGATTTCATTCTGGTGAACAAATACGTCTACGGCATTCGTCTGCCGGTGATCGACAAGAAGATATTCGAGGTCAAAACTCCACGGCGCGGCGAGGTCATGGTGTTCCGCTACCCCAACGACCCGTCGCAAAACTACATCAAGCGCGTCGTCGGCCTGCCGGGCGACACGGTCGAATACAACGAGAAGCAATTGACCATCAACGGCGAGTTGATACCGCTTACCCGCGACGGCACTTTCTTCCATACCGAGCGGCTCTACTATTCGCCGAAGTTCGTCGAAAATCTCGGCAGCGTCGAGCACGACGTGCTGATCGAGGAGAACGTTTCTCCCGACGTGCGCGACCGGGCGGAAAACTTCGCGTACCGCGAAAACTGCACTTATACGATGAGCGGATTCAGTTGTACGGTTCCGGCAGGGCATTATTTCGTCATGGGGGACAACCGTGACAATAGCGCTGACAGCCGGGTGTGGGGCTTCGTGCCGGACGAGAACGTCGTCGGGCGGGCGTTCTTCATCTGGTTCAACTTCAACGACTGGAAGCGCATCGGCAGCTTCCATTGAAGATGGAGACTCCGTCATGAAATCCCGTCAATCCGGTCTGAGCCTGATCGGCGCCATCCTCGTCATCGTTTTGTTGGGGATCTTCCTGCTGATCGGCTTCAAGACGGTCGGCCCCTACAAGGAATACTATTCGCTCCAGCGCATCCTCAAGGTGGTCGCCGACGAGGGCGACAACGGCACGTTGGAGGACGAGATGCGCAGAAGCTACGAGCGCCGCGCCGTCGTGGACGGCATCGACGAATCAGTGCCGATGTCCGCTTTGAAATTCCGCAAACAGGGCGGCAAGACGGTGATCGAGGTCGCCTACGAACGCAAGGTGCCGCTGGTCGCCAACATCAGTCTGCTTTTCGATTTCAGGGCTTCGAGCCTCAAATGACGATATGACGGGAACGGCAACGGAATTCATCGACCGCCTGCAACGACGCCTCGGCCATGCGTTCGCCGATTCCCGCCTGCTCGCCGAGGCGCTGACGCATCGCAGCTTCGGCCAACCCAACAACGAACGACTCGAATTCCTCGGCGACAGCGTACTCAACTGCGCCATGTCGCTGGCGCTCTACGCCCGATTTTCCGATTTGCGCGAAGGCGATTTGTCGCGCCTGCGCGCCTCGCTGGTGTGTCAGGAGGCGCTGGCGCGCGTCGCCGCCACGCTCGAACTCGGCGATTGCCTGCGGCTCGGCGAAGGCGAATTGCGCTCCGGCGGGGCGCGGCGACCGTCGATACTTGCCGACGCGGTGGAGGCCGTCATCGCCGCTGTGACGCTGGACGCGGGGTTCGAGGCGGCGCGCGCGCTGGTGGAGCGGTTGTTCGCGCCGCTGTTGGCGGAGGTTGACCCCGCCGCGCCGGGGAAAGACCCCAAGACCGCGCTGCAGGAATGGTTGCAGGCGCGCAAGTTGGCGCTGCCGGTCTACACGATGCTGCGCGTGCTCGGCGAAGCGCACGCGCAGGAGTTCGAGGTTTCGTGCGAAGTCGCGAAGTTTGCGCTGCGCACCGTCGGACGCGGCGGCAGCCGTCGCGCCGCCGAGCAGCAATCGGCGGAACTGGCGCTCGCCCAACTGCGGCAGACCTGAGGCGATGAGCGAACGGTCCGAGTCCGCCCCGGAAATCTCCCGCGCCGGCTTCGTCGCCATCGTCGGGCGGCCCAACGTCGGCAAGTCGACGCTCCTGAACCGCCTCGTCGGGCAGAAAATCAGCATTGTCTCCAGCAAGGCGCAGACCACGCGTCACCGCGTCACCGGCATCGTCGCCGCGCACGGGGCGCAATTCGTTTTCGTCGACACTCCCGGCTTCCAGACCCGCCACCGCAACGCGCTGAATCGCGCCATGAACCGCGCCGTCGCCAACGCGCTGGCGGGCGTCGACCTCGTGTTCTTCGTCGTCGAGGCCGGACGCTTCGGCGATGAGGACCGCGCCGCGCTGGCGGTGATTCCGCCCGACGCCCGCGTGGCGCTGGTCATCAACAAGGTCGATTTGCTCGCGGACAAGCGTCGCCTGTTGCCTTTCATCGACCAGTTGCGCGCCGAGCGCGACTTCGCCGAAATCGTGCCGCTTTCCGCCGAGCGCGGCCACAACTGCGACGAACTGCTCGAGGCTGCCGCGCCGCTGTTGCCCGAAGGCGCGCCGATGTTCGGCGAGGACGAAATCACCGACCGCAGCGAACGCTTCCTCGCCGCCGAATTCCTGCGCGAAAAGCTCTTTCGCCTGCTCGGCGACGAATTGCCTTACGGATTGGCGGTGGAAATCGAAAAGTTCGATACCGAGGGCGAGTTGCGCCGCATCCACGCCGCCGTAATCGTCGACAAGCCCGCCCATAAGGCGATGGTCATCGGCAAGGGCGGCGAAAAGTTGAAACGGGTGGCGAGCGAGGCGCGCGTCGAGATGGAGCGTCTGTTCGGCGGCAAGGTGTTTCTCGAAACCTGGGTCAAGGTCAAGAGCGGTTGGGCCGACGACGAACGCGCCCTCAAGTCTCTGGGGTACGAGTGAGCGCGAAACAGCGCGTCTCGGAACAGCCGGCGTGGGTGCTTCACACCCTGCCGTGGCGCGAGACCAGCCTCGTCGTCGAAATCTTCGCCCGCGAGCATGGCCGCGTCGCGCTGGTCGCCAAGGGCGCGCGCCGTCCGCTTTCCAGCCTGCGCGGCGTGCTGATGGCTTTCCAGCCGCTCATCGTCGATTGGTCGGGTGGCGGCGAGGTCAAGACCCTCATCCGCGCCGAATGGCGCGGCGGCCAGCCGCTGCTCGCCGGGCGCGCGCTGCTGTGCGGCTATTACGTGAACGAACTGCTGCTCAAACTCACCGCGCGCGAAGATGCCCATCCCGGATTGTTCGACGCCTACGAGGCGGCGATGGCCGCGCTGGCGGCGGGCGCGGCGCTGCCCGCGACCCTGCGCCGCTTCGAGTTGTCCTTGCTGCGCGAACTCGGCTGGGGGCTGGCGCTCGACGGCGACGCCGGCGGCCAGCCGTTCCAGCCCGACGCGTCCTACCTCTATATAATCGAGCACGGCGCGCGCCCCGGCGCGACGGGCCAAGCCGGCGAGGGCGTCGCGGTCGGCGGGCAAACCCTGCTCGACCTCGCGGCGCTCGATTTCAGCCGCGCCGCGACGCTCACCGAATCCCGCCGCCTGCTGCGCGCGGCGCTCGACCACCACCTCGGCGGCAAACCCTTGCAGTCCCGCCGCGTTTTCAGGGAGTTGCACGAACTGTGATCGAACTCGGCGTCAACATCGACCACGTCGCCACCTTGCGCAACGCGCGGCGCACGTGGGAACCCGATCCCGTCTGGGCCGCCGTCGAGGCGCATCTCGGCGGGGCGGACGGCATCACCGTTCATTTGCGCGAGGATCGTCGTCACATCATGGACGACGACGTGCGCCGCCTGCGCGAACTGACGCAAATCAAGCTCAATCTGGAGATGGCGGCCACCGACGAGATGGTCGCCATCGCCCGTCAGATCAAGCCCGAAATGGCGATGCTGGTGCCGGAAGGGCGGCAGGAAATCACCACCGAAGGCGGTCTGGACGTGCGTGGGCAGGAGTCCTCCTTGCGCGACAAAATCGCTCGGCTCGCCGAATCCGACATCGTCGCCAGCGTGTTCATCGACGCCGACCCGGCGCAAATCGAAGCGGCGGCGCGGGTTGGGGCGCGCGTCTGCGAAATCCACACCGGGCCTTACGCGCACGCTTTCCACGCCGCCGGACGCGACCCCGACGCCCCGGCGGTGCGCGCCGAGTTGGAAAAGGTGCGGCGAGCGGGCGAAGCGGTGCGCGCGGCGGGGATGCGCTTCAACGCCGGTCATGCGCTCACCTATTACAACGTGCAACCAATCGCGGCGCTGGCCGGCGTGCGCGAATTGCACATCGGGCATTCCATCGTCGCCCGCGCCGTTTTCGTCGGTCTGCGCGCGGCGGTCGCCGAGATGAAGCGCCTGATGCGCGAGGCGGCGCCGCAATGATTCACGGCATCGGCGTCGACATCGTGCAAGTCGCCCGTGTGCGGCGCTCGCTCGACCGTCACGGCGAAGCCTTTGCCGCACGCATCCTTGCCGCCGCCGAACTCGCCGACTGGCGTTCATCCAAGGATTCCGAGCGTTTTCTCGCCAAAAGCTTCGCCGCCAAGGAAGCCTTCGCCAAGGCGCTCGGCACCGGACTCGTCGCGCCCGCCACCCTGCGCGCGGTCGCCGTCGCCCACGACGCGGCGGGCAAACCGTTTTATACCTACGACGAACGCCTCGCCGCCCACATGGCGGAACGCGGCTTCGTCGCCCATTTGAGCCTTTCCGACGAGCGCGAATACGCCGTCGCTTTCGCGGTGATCGAACGACCATGAACATGAATCCGCACGCCAAACCGTCGCGCCTGCCGCGCGGCTCGCTGATGATCGACGTCGCGGGAACCGCGCTCACCGACGAGGAACGCCGCCGCCTTGCCGACCCTCGCATCGGCGGCGTCATTCTGTTCGCGCGCAATTACGCCGATTCGGCGCAACTGCGGGCGTTGACCGCCGACATCCGCGCCGTGCGCGCCCCGGCGCTCATCGTCGCCGTCGATCACGAAGGCGGGCGGGTGCAGCGTTTCAAGACCGACGGTTTCACGCGCCTGCCCGCGATGCGCACGCTCGGCGCGCTGTGGCGGGAGGATCGCGACGCGGCGCTGGCGGCGGCGCGCGCCACCGGCTTCGTGCTCGCCGCCGATTTGGTGGCGCATGGGGTCGATCTGTCGTTTACGCCAGTGCTCGATCTCGATTACGGCAAGAGCCGCGCCATCGGCAGCCGCGCCTTTCACCGCGACCCCGCCGTGGTCGCAGCGTTGGCCGGGGCGCTGGTGGCGGGGATGGCCGAAATCGGCATGGGGGCGGTGGGCAAGCATTTCCCTGGGCACGGCTTCGTCGAGGCCGATTCGCATCACGACATTCCGGTCGACGAGCGCGATTTCGACGCTCTCTGGAACGACGACATGCTGCCGTACCGGCGGGATTTGCTCGGAAATCTCGCCGGGGTGATGCCGGCGCATGTGATTTACCCCAACGCCGAGCCGGGCAAGGCCGGGCCGGCGGGGTTTTCGCCTTTCTGGTTGAAGGAAGTGCTGCGCGGGCGTTTGGGCTATCGGGGCATCGTGTTCAGCGACGACCTCAACATGGCCGGCGCGCTGGTGGCCGGCGACATCGTGGCGCGGGTCGCCGCCGCCGTCGCCGCCGGCTGCGACATGCCGCTGGTGTGCAACCGTCCCGATCTGGTCGCCGAACTGCTCGAACGCGGCGTGCCGGAGCCGGACGCGGACAGCCGTACCCGCCTCGCGGCGCTCGCCACTCCGGGCGCGCAACCGTGGCTCGCCAGTCCGGCGACGCTCGCGGCGCACGCGCCATACGGGCAGGCGCGCGAGACGGTGGTCGCGCTCGCGGCGCGCGACGCCGTCGACAACTCCGTCATGGCGGCGGCCAGCATCGGTTCGGGTTCTTCCGGACTGCCGCCGCCGCGAACCTGAGGCACAATCCGCCCCGGAGGGAACGATGCGGCGAATCTGGGGGATGTTCGTACTGTGTGGAGCTTTGGGCGCGTTCGTCGCGCCCACGGCGCGCGCGCAGTCCGACGCCGTTGCGCCGCCGCTCGCCGCCGACGGTTCCAACAAGGGCGCGAACGATTTCCGCTTCGGTATCTCGCCGTTCAACTCTGCCGGCGCTTTGCTGCGCATCCACCAGCCTTTGCGCGATTTTCTGGGCAAGAGCCTGAAGCGCAACGTGGTCATGTTCTCGGCGCGCGACCACGAGTCCTTTTTTTTCAACGCGCTCGACGATCAATACGATCTCGTCATCGCCCCGATTCATTTCGTGCCGCGCATCGTCGACCACGGCTATGTGCCGCTGGTGCGCTACCGCAATCCGCTCGATTTGATGATGGTCGTGCGCAAGAGCGCCGGCATCGCCAGCGCCGAGGATTTGCGCGGCCGCCGCGTCGGTTTGCCGGATCGGCTGTCGCTCTACAACATCGTCGGGATGCAGTGGCTGCGCTCGCTGCCGCTGAAAGTGGGCGTCGATTACGAACTCACTGAATACCCTTCGCATCTGGCCGAAATCATCGCCGTCGACGCCGACAAGCTCGATGTCGCGCTGACTGCGAGTCCGACGTGGATGCAACTCGATCCGGGCATCCGCGAGCGTTTGACCCTGATCGACATCGGCTATCAGAAGATGCCGTCGATGACGCTGCTGGCGCGGCGCAAACTCGGCAAGGCCATGATTGCCCGCCTGTACGACGCGCTCGAAGATTTCGCGCGCAGCCCGGAAGGGAAGAAGTTCTTCGCCGCCACCGGTTACGGTGGTTTCGTCAAGGCGACGAATCGTGACGTGAAGAAGGCGCATCAATACGAGACGCTGATGCGGCAGACCTACGGCGACGGGCCGAGTCCGGCGCGATGAGCGACGACGACGCGGGCGCGTTCGACGCGCGCGCCTTTCTCGCCACCGTGCCGGAGGATCCCGGCGTTTATCGCATGATCGGCGACGGCGACCGAGTTCTCTACGTCGGCAAGGCCAAGAACCTCAAACGCCGCGTCTCCAGCTACTTTCGCACCCGCCTTTCCAGCCCGCGCATCGCCATGATGGTGGCGCAGATCGTGCGCGTCGACATCACGCCGACGCGCTCCGAGGCCGAGGCGCTGCTGCTGGAGAACAACCTGATCAAGAGCCTCGCGCCGCGCTACAATATCCTGTTTCGCGACGACAAAAGCTATCCCTACATCAAGCTCTCCGGCGACGAATTCCCGCGTCTGGCCTTCCATCGCGGCGCTTTCGCCAAAGGTTCGCATTATTTCGGCCCCTTTCCCAACGCCGGGGCGGTGCGCGAGAGCATCAACCTGCTGCAAAAGACTTTTCAGTTACGCACCTGCGAGAACAGCGTCTTTCAGAACCGTTCGCGCTCCTGTCTGTTGGGGCAGATCAAGCGCTGCAGCGCACCTTGCGTCGGCGAAATCGCGGCGGAGGAATATGCCGTCGACGTCGATCTCGCCAGCCGCTTTCTCGACGGCGACGCCAGTTGGGTGATCGACGAAATCACCGCCAGAATGCGCCGCGCCGCCGCGCGTCTCGCTTTCGAGGAAGCGGCGGTGTGCCGCGATCAGGTGCGGGTGCTGCAATCGGTGCTGCATCGCCAGTTCGTCGACAGCGGCAAGGACGAGGACGTCGACATCATTGCCGCCGTCGAAGTCGAAGGGGTGGTGTGCGTGAACATCGCCATGGTGCGCGGCGGGCGGCATCTCGGCGACCGCCCGCAATTTCCGAGCGGCGCGGCGGTCGTCGACGCCGCCGACGGCTTGGCGGCTTTCGTCGAGCAGCATTACGCCGTGCATCCCGCGCCGCATCGCATCCTGATCGACCTGCCGCCGGACGCGGCGCGCGAGGCGCTGACGGAAATCTGCGCGCAGCCGCCGACGCTGGCGAAACCGCGCGGCGAGGCCGAGCGCGCCTGGATGGCGATGGCGGAAAAGAATGCCCGGCAGGCGATTGCGGCGCGTCTCGCCGATGCCGGTCGCGTCGGCGAACGGCTCGAAGCCCTGCGCGACGCGCTCGATTTGCCGGAAGCCCCGGCGCGCATCGAATGTTTCGACATCAGTCACACCATGGGCGAGGCCACCGTCGCCTCCTGCGTCGTCTGCGTCGACGGCGTCATGAAACACAGCGAATACCGGCGCTACAACATCGACGGCATCACCCCCGGCGACGATTTCGCCGCCATGCGGCAGGCGCTGGAGCGTCGCTACGGCAAGGTGGCGGCAGGCGAAGGCGTGCGTCCCGATTTGATTCTGATCGACGGCGGACGCGGGCAGGTAAGCGCGGCGGCGGTCATCCTCGCCGACGCCGGGCTGCAATCCATCGCCATGGTCGGCGTCGCCAAGGGCGAAGGGCGCAAGGCCGGGCTGGAGACGCTCGTCTTTCCCGACGGGCGCGAGGGCATGGAACTCGGCGGCCAATCTCCCGCCCTGCATCTGGTGATCGAAATCCGCGACGAGGCGCACCGTTTCGCCATAACCGGTCACCGCGCCCGTCGCGGCAAGGCGCGGCTGGCCTCGCGGCTGGAGGACATCGGCGGCATCGGCCCGGCGCGGCGGCGCGCGCTGCTCGCGACTTTCGGCGGTCTGGACGGCGTGCGCGCCGCCACCGTCGAAGACCTCTGCCGCGTCGAGGGAATCAGCCGCAAACTGGCCGAACAGATATACTCCGCCCTGCGCTGAAAAAACGATTAACAAAGGCCACCGCTTCCGCCGTCCATGCAGATCAATATACCGAACCTGTTGACCTGGGCCAGAATCGCGTTGATACCGGTTTTCGTCGGCGTTTTCTATTTGCCCGACGCTTGGGCGAGCGCGCTGGAGAAGAACGTGCTCGCTACCGTGTTCTTCGTCGCCGCCGCCGTCACCGACTGGTTCGACGGCTATCTGGCGCGCAAACTGGGGCAAACCTCGGCTTTCGGCGCCTTTCTCGACCCGGTGGCGGACAAACTGATGGTGGCCGCCGCGCTCATCATGCTGGTCGAACTCGACCGCGTCGACGTGCTCATCGCCATCATCATCATCGGGCGTGAAATCGCCATTTCGGCCTTGCGCGAATGGATGGCGCGCATCGGTCAATCCTCCAGCATGACCGTGGCCTATCTCGGCAAGTTGAAGACCACGGCGCAGATGATCGCCATTCCCATGCTGCTGCTGGAAATCGAGTTGTTCGGACTCGACATGTACCTGCTTGGCAGCGTGCTGATCTATATCGCGGCGGCGCTAACCCTGTGGTCGATGGGCTATTACCTGCGCCGCGCGCTGCCGAAGTTGTCAAACCATTCGCTTTGAATATGCGGCGCTTCGCGCCGTTCGTGTGAACCGTTGGACTGCGTCCAACCTACGAAAAGCGTCACGCTCCGGCGTAGGTTGGACGCAGTCCGACGGTCGTAAGCTCCGGCGCGAAGCGCCGCTATCAGTGCCGTTTATGTGGCCGCTTGCTGGCGAAGGTGCGCGGCGGCGGGGTGGCGGCTTGTTGACGCGCGGCGCGTTCTTCCGGCAGCACGACGTTGACTTCCATCACCTCGCAGTTGTCCTGCTTGCTGAACTGGATGTTGATGTCGTCCGGGTTCACCTTGATGTACTTCGAGATGACCTGCAACAACTCGTCTTTCATGCGCGGGATGTAGTCGGGTTGCCCGGAGTTGGGCGTGCGCTCGTGCGCGATCAGGATGGCCAGTCGGTTCTTGGCGATCGCGGCGGTTTTCTTGCGTTCGCCGAACAAACGATCGAGAAATGACATTTCACTTGCCTCCGAAGATGCGCTTCAAAAAGCCGGGCTTTTCGAAATTGACGAAGCGCAGCGGGCGTTGCTCGCCGAGGAAGCGGGCCACCACGTCGGCGTAGGCTTCGGCGACTTCGGAGCCTTTGAGGTGGATGGCCGGGATGCCCTGATTGGAGGCGTGAAGCACGGTTTCCGATTCCGGAATGACGCCGAGCAGCGGAATGCGCAGCAACTCCTGCACGTCCTTGTAGGACAGCATTTCGCCGTTCTCGACCCGCTTGGGGGCGTAGCGCGTGAGCAGCAGGTGTTCCTTCACCGGGTCGGCGCCTTCGCGGGCGCGGCGCGATTTCGATTGCAGGATGCCGAGGATGCGGTCGGAGTCGCGCACCGAGGAGACTTCCGGGTTGGTGGTGACGATGGCCTCGTCGGCGAAGGTGAGCGCCATCACCGCGCCGTGCTCGATGCCGGCGGGGGAGTCGCACACCACGTAGTCGAAGCCCATCGAATCGAGTTCCTTGATGACCGCCTCGACCCCTTCCTCGGTGAGCGCTTCCTTGTCGCGCGTCTGCGAGGCCGGCAGGATGAAAAGGTTGTCGTTGTCGGTGTGCTTGTCCTTGATGAGCGCCTGATGCAGCTTGGCTTCGCCGTGGATGACGTTGATGAGGTCGTACACCACGCGCCGCTCGCAACCCATGATGAGGTCGAGGTTGCGCAGGCCGACGTCGAAGTCGATGACCGCGGTCTTGAAGCCGCGCAGGGCCAGCCCCGATGCGAATGCGGCGCTGGTGGTGGTCTTGCCGACCCCGCCCTTGCCTGAAGTAACGACGATGACTCTCACTTTTTCCCCTTGATCTAGTCGATCTGTAGCGGTTCGATGACGATGGATTGGTTGCGGGCCGAGGGCTTGAGCTTGACCACGACGGATTGACCGGCGTAGGCGGAAGGCACGCCGCCCTCGAAGGTGCGATAGACGCCCGCCACCGCGACCAACTCCGGCCCGAAGCAGGTGGCGACGATGCGGGCGTTGGCGTCGCCGCGCGCGCCGGCGAGCGCTCGGCCGGCGAGCGGCCCGTAGCAATGGATGTTGCCGTCGGCGATGACTTCCGAGCCGGGGCTGCTGCCCGCCATCAGCACGAGGTCGCCGCCTTGGGCGTAGATTTGCTGGCCGGAGCGTACGACGCGCTCGACGTAGAGCGTGGGGCGCGACGTGCCGGCGGCGGCGGGTGGATGATGCAGCGGCGGCACCGCGGATTCGCGCGTCGCCGGCCGTGTCGGCGTCGCGGCGGCTGCGGCGGCCACCGGGCGCGAAACCGTGCCGGCTGGCGGCGGGCGGCGGGTGGCGGCGGCAATGTCGCCGTCCAACGTGGCCAGCCCGACGCGGCGCGCGCCTTCGATGTTGAGGTCGCCCATCAGGTTGCGCACCCCGACCGGTTGCAGACGGTAGCGGCGCATCAGCGACATCAAACCCGTCCAGTCTATGCGTTCGGGCAATTCCGCCAGCGCCAGCGCGCCGAAATCGAGAATCGCCGGCTCTTGGTTGAAACGGTCGGGTTGGCCGCCGAACATTTTGTGCATGTCGTCCGCCAAACCTGCCGGGTCGGCGCGATTGAGCGCGACGAGAACGGCGCCCAGACTCGTGTTGTGGAATTCGATTGACCGGAGGGTGGCAGGGCTGGGCATGTGCGCGCGGCGATGTGAATTAAATCACGCAAGTCTATAGACGGTGGGGATTTCCGGCAAGGCTGCGCCTGCGGAAAGCGACCGAGAGTTTATATCAATTGCTTGCGCCGCGTCCCAATTCACGAAATTGGAGGCAAAAAACCGTCTTATGCCGGTTGCACACCATGACGGACGGTGCTACATTCGTCATCAATTCCTTGGGCATGAAAAACACCCGTGCCCGCATGCGGTGAAGCTATGCGGAGCAGGGCGCCATTGTTTTCATGCCGGGTTTCAAGTCTGCCTCTTGCCCGTGTGGTCATTATTTCGGCCGCACGGGCTTTTTCTTTAGGGTCGATTGCACGTTTCAGTGCAAATCGCGCTTCGCGAACAGCGCCGCCACCTCGTCCGCGCCGAAACGATAGGTGTGGTTCGAGAGTTCGTCGCGCACGGCGATTTCGCCGCGTTCGGCCAGCATGGCGCGCGCTTCCGCTTCGCCGAGCGCGCGCAGCATGGCAGCGACCTTCTCCGGTTCGGGCGGAAAATCGTGCAATACCGGACGTGGCGGAAACAGGCGCACGTCCTCCTCGGCGAAGAGCCGCCGCAGGAGCGCGGCGGCCTCCAGCGTCAGCAATTCGTCGTCGCGCGCGGTGGCGGCCAGCGTCGCGGCGCGCGTCCAGCCGTCGGCGTCCTTGGCGTCCGCCCCCGGCAGCTTTTGCAGAAAGAGGGCGGCAGCGGCGTTTTCGTCGCACGCCAACCAAAGCCCGGCGGGTTGTTGTTCCGAGCGTTCGAGGTAATGGGCGAATACCGTCGCGATGTCGTCGCCTTCGAGCGGTACCAGACTTTGGTAAGGCTGCTCCAACCCTTCCAAATCCAGCGTCAGCCGCAAGCTGCCGTCGCCGACCAGCGCCGCCAGTCCGGCGTCGGCGGCGGGCAGCGCTCCTTCGCACTTGGCGTAGCCGCGCAGGTTGAGGTTTTCGGAGCAATCGACCACCAGCAGGCTGATCGGCCCGTGACCCTGAATCTGAAAGGTCAGCCGTCCCGGCTGTTTGAGGTTGCCGGCGATGGCCGCCGCCACCGCCGCCATTTCGCCGAGCACGCGGGCGACGGCGGTCGGGTAGTCGCGATCGCGCCGCAGCGCTT
This sequence comes from Azoarcus sp., assembly GCA_031272995.1. Classification (GTDB taxonomy): domain Bacteria; phylum Pseudomonadota; class Gammaproteobacteria; order Burkholderiales; family Rhodocyclaceae; genus WRNU01. The sequence goes on along the minus strand of JAISSY010000030.1, from coordinate 1,251 downwards.
GCCACACGTCGGTCAGACGCACGACGGCGCCGCGAATGTCGAGATTTTCGAGCAGGAAACGCTGGACGGCGCTAGCGGGCTTGGGCATCGGTCGGTTTTGGGGGTGGCGAAAGGTGGCCGATGGTGCCGCAAGCGGGGGATTATTTCCAGCACAGCGTGGGGTCGGCGGCGGTGCTGACGCCTTTCATGCCGGTTTGGTCGAGCGTCAGGCTGCCGCACAGTTCGTCCTTTTGCTTCACAGGATCGGGCACGGCGGCAAGCTTGTACGCTCTTGCGGTAATGCCTCCGGGGACGGCGCCGACAGAGTAGAAACCCGTCAGGTCTTTTTGGCATTGCATGTCGGTTGGCAAGGTAATCGTTTTGCCGTCTTTATCTTGGTCGTAACGCAGATTCACCGTATAGAACCGCTCCATCCACTGCGACAACTCCATCAGACAAACCGCCGCAGCGGCGCGGCGGGTTTTCATTATTTGGCGCTGGTAATTCGGCACCGCGACGGCGGCGATGATGGCGACCACCACGAGGGCGATGAGGATTTCAATCAGCGTGAAGCCGCGAGACGATTTCATGGGGGGCATTATTCCGTGGCGTAGATGGTTTGCAGCATGACGCTGGCGCGGTCGTCGGAAGCGTCGCTGCGGGCGGTGACGCGGAAGCGTTTGCAACTGCGATCCTCCGCTGGCGTGGCGGGGTTGCACGGCGCGGTGACCGAGATGAGTTCGACGATGTATTGCGGCGCCAGCGACAAAGCTTTCTTGTCGAAACCGAGCGTGCCGGAATCCTTGTCGTATTTATCGTCCGTGCTCGTCAGGGTGTGCCAGAAAGTCTCGGACTCCCATAGCGCCGGACAGTCGGGTTTGAGGCTGACGTACCGGCCATCGCTGCTCTTTGTCGTCGGGCAATCGGTATTCGCGGTCGGAGCGACCGTTTTCGCCCATATTTCCGCCTGTCGCTCGCCAAGCCGCAAACCCGCTTCCGCCGACTGGAAAGCGAGGTCGCGGTCGTAGGCGTTGGCGCTCATGCGCTCCTGCATCAGCGTGCTGCGCAGGGTGGCGGCCGCCAGCATCGACATGATGACGAGCAGGATCAATGCGACGATCAAGGTTATGCCGCGCTGACGCCGGGGGGTGGCGCGCGCGCTCATAGGGCGCTCCGGTTCCTGAGATTGACGGTGTGGGAGATGGTGCGCTTGATGGTGTCGCCTCCGGACGTGCGTTCCAGCGTGAGTTGGATATGGACGGCGACGACCTT
>JAISSY010000017.1 GCA_031272995.1 Azoarcus sp. | reverse complement strand
CGCCATTCGGCAAAACACGCCGATACGCATGGTGGACGGACTAGGCCGCCGCGAGTTGCTCCACCGCTTCGCGGATGCGCGCCGGTTCGTCGAGCTTGAGGATGCGCTGCACCTTGGGGCCGATGTCGGCGAGGTCTGAGCGCAGGATTTGCTGCTTGATTTCCAGAATGCGCGCCGGGTGCATCGAAAAACTGCGCAGCCCCATGCCGAGCAAAAGCCCGGTGTAGGCGGCGTTACCGGCCATTTCGCCGCACAGCGACACCGGCAGTTCGGCGCGCTGCGCCGCCTGAATGACGCCGGAAATGAGCCGCAACACCGCCGGATGCAGCGGGTCGTAGAGATGCACCACCTCCTCGTTGCCACGGTCGACCGCCAGCGTGTACTGGATGAGGTCGTTGGTGCCGATGGACAGAAAAGCGAGGCGCTTGAGGAACATGCCGAGCGCCAGCGCGGCGGCGGGCACTTCCACCATGCCGCCGACGGGCATGTTCTCGTCGAACTTGAGCTTTTCGTCGCGCAGTTCTTCCTTCGCCTTTTCCACCAAGGTGAGCGTCTGCTCGATTTCGTCCGGGTGCACCAGCATCGGCACCATGACGCGCAGCTTGCCGTGCGCCGAGGCGCGCAGCAGCGCGCGCAACTGGGTGACGAAAAACTTTGGCTCGGCGAGCGAATAGCGCACCGCGCGCAAGCCGAGCGCCGGGTTGGCCTCGCCGCTGGCCTTGCCGGCGAGGGATTTGTCGGCGCCGATGTCGAAGGTGCGCGCCGTCACCGGCTTGCCGCCCGCGCCCTTCAACACGGCGCGATAGGCTTCGTACTGCTCGTCCTCGTCGGGCAGGGTGTCGCGGTCGATGAACAGGAATTCGGTGCGGAACAGCCCGACGCCGTCGGCGTTGGTTTCCTTCACCTGCGCCACGTCCTGCGGGCCGCTGATGTTTGCGAGCAGTTCGACCAGTTCGCCGCTGAGCGCCGCCGCCGGGGTGTCGCGCAGGCGTTTGAGCTTGGTGCGCTCCAGTTCGAGGGCGGAGCGGCGCAGCAGATATTCTTCGACGACGCTGTCGTCGGGGTCGACGATGGCGATGCCGCGCGTGCCGTCGACGATGATGAGTTCGTTGTCGCGCAGCAGGTCGCGGATGTGATAGAGACCGACGACGGCCGGAATGCCGAGGTTGCGCGCGACGATGGCGGTATGACTGGTGGGGCCGCCCACGTCGGTGACGAAGCCGGCGATGTGGTCGCGAAAGCCGATGGTGTCGGCGGGCGACAAATCGTGCGCCACCACCACGGTGCCGAGTCCGTCCTTCCTCTTCGGCGGCAGATGACCGGGGTCGCCCGCCAGCGCCTTCACCAGCCGTTCGACCACCTGCACCACGTCGGCCTGACGCTCGCGCAGGTAGGGGTCTTCGATTTGCTCGAACTGCTCGACCACCGTCTCCATCTGCTGCACCAATGCCCATTCGGCGTTGGTGTGGTGTTCCTTGATGCGGGCGCGTGCCGCGCCGACCAGCACCGGGTCGGTCAGCATCATGCGTTGCAGGTCGATGAACGCGCCCACTTCCTTGCGCGGCTGAGCGGCGCTGGCGGCGGTTTTCAGCCCCAACAGTTCGCCCTCGACGCCGGCGACGGCGTTGTCGAAGCGTTCCAGTTCGGCGGCGAGGTGGCGCGGCGAGATTTGATAGTGATTGACTTCGAGCAGCGCGTGCGAGACGAGGTGGACATGGCCGATGGCGATGCCCTGCGAGACCGGCAATCCGTGAACGGTGAAACTCATCGCGTCTCTTTCCTCATTCGTCTTCGTCGAAGCGGTTGGCGACCAGCGCGACGATGCTCGCCAGCGCCGCCTCGGCATCCTCGCCCACGGTTTCGATGGTAATCGTCGTACCGCGCGAGGCGGCGAGCATCATCAGCCCCATGATGCTGCGGGCGTTGACGCGGCGACCGTTGCGCTCCAGCCAGACCTCGGAAGCGTACTCGCTCGCCACCTGCGCGAGCCGGGCGGAAGCGCGTGCGTGCAGTCCAAGCTTGTTGACGATAGCCACTTCGGTTTTCGGCATTTTCCCAATGGTTGCGCGTTTCGCGCGCGTCATGTGCGATTGTAGCGAATTAACTGGCACAATCCCGATTCACGGCAGCGTTACGTGAAATCGGCGGAGAACATCATGGCGAAGATTGCTCGCAAGGCTTATGCGGAAATGTTCGGCCCCACCGTGGGCGACCGGGTGCGTTTGGCGGACACCGATTTGTTCATCGAGGTCGAACGCGATTTCACCGTCTATGGCGACGAGGTGAAATTCGGCGGCGGCAAGGTCATCCGCGACGGCATGGGGCAGAGCCAGCGCACCAGCGCGGAGAGCGCCGATACCGTCATCACCAACGCGCTGATTCTCGACCACTGGGGCATCGTCAAGGCCGACGTCGGCATCAAGGACGGTCGCATCTCCGGCATCGGCAAGGCGGGCAACCCCGACACGCAGGCGGGTGTGACCATCGTCATCGGGCCGGGCACGGAAATCATCGCCGGCGAGGGCATGATTCTCACCGCCGGCGGCATCGACAGCCACATCCATTTCATCAGCCCGCAGCAGGTCGACGAAGCGCTCGCCTCCGGCGTCACCACCATGATTGGCGGCGGCACCGGCCCGGCGGTGGGCACGCTGGCGACGACGTGCACGCCGGGGCCGTGGCTCATCCATCGCATGTTGGAGGCTTCCGAAGGGCTGCCGATGAACCTCGGCTGGCTCGGCAAGGGCAACGCCAGCCTGCCCGATGGCTTGGCCGAACAGGTCGAAGCCGGCGCGATGGGGCTGAAGCTGCACGAGGATTGGGGCACCACCCCGGCGGCCATCGACAATTGCCTCGCCGTCGCCGACAAATACGACGTGCAGGTGGCGATTCACACCGACACCCTGAACGAAGCCGGTTTCGTCGAAACCACGGTCGCCGCCTTCAAGGGGCGCGCCATCCACACCTTCCACACCGAAGGCGCCGGCGGCGGTCACGCCCCGGACATCCTGCGCGTGGTGGGCGAAGCCAACGTGCTGCCGTCCTCGACCAACCCGACTCGGCCGTTCACCGTAAACACGCTCGACGAACACCTCGACATGCTGATGGTTTGCCACCATCTCGACGCCGCCATCGCCGAGGACATCGCTTTCGCCGAATCGCGCATCCGCCGCGAGACCATCGCCGCCGAGGACATCCTGCACGACCTCGGCGCCATCAGCATGTTCTCCAGCGATTCGCAGGCGATGGGGCGCGTCGGCGAAGTCATCCTGCGTTGCTGGCAGACGGCGCACAAAATGAAAACCCAACGCGGCGCGCTGCCCGGCGACACGGCGCGCAACGACAACAACCGCGCCAAACGTTACGTCGCCAAATACACCATCAATCCGGCCATCACCCACGGCATCGCGCACGTCGTCGGCTCGGTCGAGCAGGGCAAGTTCGCCGACCTCGTGCTGTGGCGTCCGGCCTTCTTCGGCGTCAAACCGAGCATGATTCTCAAAGGCGGCGTCATCGCCTGTTCGCTGATGGGCGACGCCAACGCCTCGATTCCGACTCCGCAGCCCGTGCATTACCGCCCGATGTTCGGCGCGTTCGGCAAAGCCTTGCAGAGCACATCGCTTACCTTCGTGTCGGCGGCGGCGCTGAAAAACCCCGCCGTCGCCGCGCTCGGCCTGCAACGCCCGCTAGAGGCGGTGCGCGACACGCGCAGAATCGGCAAGGCGGACATGATTCACAACGACTACCGCCCCAAACTGGAAGTCGACCCCGAAACCTACGCCGTGCGCGCCGATGGCGAATTGCTGGTGTGCGAGCCGGCGAAGTCGCTGCCGATGACGCAGCGCTACTTCCTGTTCTGACGCGGCGATGCTCACCGTCGAAGCCCGCTACGAGGGCGACGCCCCCGCCGCCGCGACGCTGGTGCTCGATTACGAGCGTCGCACAAAGAGCCGCCTGCGCGCCCCGCTCGCCAACGGCGAGGAAATGACGATGTTCCTGCCGCGTGGCGCCGTGCTGCGCGGCGGCGACAAGCTGCTGGCGAGCGACGGCACGGTCGTCGAAGTCGTCGCCGCCCCGGAAAAACTCCTCGAAGCCCGCTGCGCCGACGCCCTCGAACTGGCGCGCGCCGCCTACCACCTCGGCAACCGCCACGTCGCCGTGCAGTTGAGCGACGCCCCCGGCGCGTGCTGGCTGCGCCTGCAAAACGACCACGTGCTGCGTCACATGCTGGAAGGCCTGGGGGTCGAAGTGCGCGAAATCGAAGCCCCCTTTGAGCCGGAAGCGGGCGCCTACGCCGCCGGGCATCGTCATGGCGAGGATGTGACGACCGCACGCATTCATGTGATGGGCGGGAAGTAAAATCCCACCTTCGGCGTTTCGTCGCCTTTATCAACTTGACATTCGAGAAGTGAAACCATAATGCTGCCAAGCCAAGCCAAGCCAAGCCAAGCCAAGCCTGAATGCCGGAATTGAGGATGGTTCCGCGCCACCTGAAAATATTTTCGAGGTTCCGGGCGCTTCGCCCGATTTCCGCACCGAGTTGGCCGCGCAGCTTGCCGAACTGGTTCCTGATGCGGTTGCGGATGGCAAGGTGGATGTCGAGAAGTTGCGCGAGTTGTTGGCCGACGATGCGGCTTCGGGGCATGAGCGGTTTGGGTTGTTTTGGCCGGGGAAGAAGCGCGCTTTGCGCGCAGCGCAAGCGCCGACGACGGCGACGTTGAAGCCGGATTTCGCTCGCTCGAAGGAGTGGGACACGACGCAAAACGTGTTCATCGAGGGCGACAATCTGGAAGTGTTGAAGATTCTGCAAAGGCACTACCACAATAAAATCAAGTTGATTTATATCGACCCGCCGTATAACACGGGGAAGGATTTTGTTTACCCGGACAATTACAAGGAAGGGCTGGATACGTATCTGGAGTGGACGCGGCAAGTCAATGAGGAAGGCAAGAAGGTTTCAACCAATAGCGAAAGCGATGGACGTTATCACTCGAACTGGCTGAACATGATGTATCCGCGCTTGAAGTTGGCGAGGAATTTACTCACCGACGATGGCGTGATTCTTATCTCGATTGATAGTCACGAACAAGACAATCTACACAAACTTTGTAATGAAGTTTTCGGTGAATCGAACCACAAAAATACAATTGCCGTGCGCCGTGGCATAAAGAATGTACAGGCACAATTTGATGATGTGAGTGCACTATCACAGGGTCATGAATACATTCTTCTCTACTCCAGAGCTGCCAATGTACGTTTGCCAAAACTGTCGCTCGCACTTGGTAAAGCGAAGGCAGGGAAATGGGATACCTTCTGGAGAGGGACGGACAGAGCGACTATGCGCTATGAACTTTTTGGAACCACTCCAGAGACGGGGCAATGGCGTTGGGAAAAATCACGGACGGAAGAAGCAGTCAAGAACTATCAGGATTACCTAGAAAAACATGCCGGGGAAATTACTATCGACGATTATTACATTGACCATTTGACGGCGACGAATGTGAAGTTGAACTTTGTTCGCAAGAATGCTGAAGGAGCAATTCAGTATTATGTTCCCCCAACAAGTGGAAAACTGTTAAGCGATAACTGGATGGATTTGACCATCAGCGGTAATGAAACCAATGAATTTGATACGGAGAAAAGTGTCGAGCTTCTGAAGCGTATTGTTGGATGGCAAACGTCTGATGATGACAATATTCTCGATTTCTTCGCGGGTTCAGCGACAACAGCCCATGCCGTGATGCAACTTAACGCCGAAGATGGCGGCAAGCGCAGGTTCATCATGGTGCAGTTGCCAGAACCTACGCCGGAAGATTCAGAAGCGCGCAAAGCGGGATTCAAAACCATCGCGGACATCTCGCGCAAACGTATCGAACTGGCAGGCGAGAAAATCAAGGCCGGCAGCCCGACGACCACGCAAGAACTCGACACCGGCTTCCGCGCCTACACCCTGTCCGACACCAGCTTCACCAAATGGCGCGTAAGCAGCGACATCACCCCCGACAAACTCGAACAACGCCTGCTCGCCCTGCGCAGCGGTTCGGCGGACGACGACGCCAAACCCGACGACCTGCTCATCGAACTGCTGCTCAAACTGGGATTTTCGCTTACCGAAACCGTCGTCAAGGAAACCCTCGCCGGACTCGAAACGCACAAAGTCGGCGACAACCTCGTGCTCGCCTACCTCAACGAACACATCAAACCCTCGCTCGAACAACTGCGCGCACTGGTCGACGCCGCGCCGGCCAAAATCATCGTGCTGGAGGACGCCTTTCAGGGCGACGACGAACTCAAAACCAACCTCGCCCAATACGCCGAAACCAAAGGCGTCGAACTCTGGACGGCATGAAGTCAGGAAAGCGAATGTCCCGGCAAATCCATGCTGTCATGCAGCAGGCGCAAGACCTCGACGACATCGTCCTTGCCGGCGCGGAACACGACGAAGTGGCGGCCTTTTCGGCCATTGCGCGCTACATGCAGGGTATGAATGCCGGGGGCGATGTCGTCGCGGCGTTTTGCGCCGACGATGTCCGGGCCGGAGTGCAGGGCTTGCAGGGCATTACGGAGCGTTGCCGTATAGATTTGCGCCTGTCGCGCGCCAAAATTTTTTCTCGTCCATTGCACAATCCCGGAAAAATCCCTTTCCGCCGCCGGCGCAAGTTTGACGCGCCACCACGTCGCGCTCATGCGCTTGCCGTGATTCCGGCTTCGGCTTCGATTTCAGCTTCGGCTTGCGCGATGGCTTTACCGGCAAGCGCATCGAGATGCACCCCCAACGCCTCCGGGGTATCGAAGGCTTCGTACCGCCCGGCTTCGATGTCGTCAATCCCTTCCTGTATGGCGGCGCGCAGACGGGCGAGTTTCGCGGCGTGTTCTACCCGGCGCTGCTCCACGAGGCGCAAACCCTCGCGCAGCACTTCGCTGGCGTTCTGGTATTCCCCGCTTTCAACGAGTTGCGCTACAAAACTGGCTTGGTGGTCGGTGATGACGACGTTACGGGTGGGCATGGAATTCTTCCCGGTTCAAGCGTTGGCAGATAATGCCAATTTATCTGCGCCGACATGGCGTGTCAACCGCATGGGCGAACTGCCGTCGGCATGAGGACTTGCACAATGAGCGACACACATTTTCGTTTCGACGCGCACCAAAAATATCAACGCGAAGCCATCGACGCCGTCGTCGATTTGTTCGACGGACAACCGAAAGACGCCGGACAACTCGCTGCCACCCTGCGCGCCGCCACCCTCGCCACAGACATCGCCCAAGGCGAACTGGCGCTCGACACCGCGCAGGAAGTCGGCGCCATCGGCAACAACCTCATGCTGGACGAAGCCGCCATCCTCGCCAACCTGCAAAACGTGCAAGACCGCAACGGACTGGAGGTTTGCGCCGCGCTGGCCGACGACAAACTCGACTTCGACATCGAGATGGAAACCGGCACCGGCAAAACCTACGTCTACCTGCGCACGATTTTCGAACTGGCGCAGCGATACGACTTCACCAAATTCATCGTCCTCGTGCCCTCGGTGGCCATCCGCGAAGGCGTGAACACCAGCATCCGGCTTATGCGCGAACACTTCCGCGACCTCTACCCGGCGCAACCCTTCGACGCCAGCGTCTACAGCGGCGACAAGGCCGAGGAAGTGCAAGCCTTCGCCACCGCGACCAACGTGCAGATTCTGGTGATGACCATAGACGCCATTCGCGGCGACAAAAACACCCGCATCATCCACCAGCAACGCGACAAACTGAACGGGCTGCGGCCTATCGACTACCTCAGGGCGACCCGTCCGGTCGTCATCATGGACGAGCCGCAAAACATGGAGTCGCTGTTGTCGCAATCGGCGGTGGGCGAACTCGACCCGGTTTTTACCCTGCGCTACAGCGCCACCCACAAACAACAACGCAACCTCGTCTATCGGCTCGACCCGGTGGACGCGCACGATTTAGGGCTGGTCAAACAAATCGTCGTCGCCGAAGTCGCCCAACAGGGCGCCGACGCCGCGCCTTACATCAAACTGCTGGAGGTTCAGCACAAATCGAACTGGACGGCGAAACTCGAACTCGCCTGCCGCAAGGCCGACGGCGCGCTCGAACGCAAAGCCAAAACGGTGAGGCAGCATCAGGAGCTTGCCAAAGTCAGCGGCAATCCGGCCTACGACGGTTGGCGCATCAACGAAATGCGCATCGCCGACGGCATCGAACCAGCAAGCATCGAACTGACGCAGTACGGCAACCTCCACGAAGGCGAATCCATCGGCGGCGCCAACGACGCGATTTACCGGGAAATGATTCGCGAAACCGTGCGCGAGCATCTGCACAAGGAAGCCATGCTGCGTCCGAAAGGCATCAAGGTGTTGAGCCTGTTCTTCGTCGACAAGGTGGCGAGCTTTCTGGGCGACGGCGTCAACAACGACGACGCCGACGGCGATTTCGCGCGCTGGTTCGACGAAGCCTTCATCGAAGAGCGTAACAAGGACAGGCGTTACCGCGACCTGCTGCCGCAGGAGCCGGGCGAATTGCGCCGCGCCTATTTTTCGCAACTCAAGAAAAAAGGCGGCAAGGTCGAATTTCAGGATTCCTCCGGCGGAACCAAAGCCGACGACGACGCCTACGAACTCATCATGCAGGACAAGGAACGTCTGCTGGACGAGGACGAGCCGGTGCGCTTCATCTTCAGCCACTCGGCGCTACGCGAAGGTTGGGACAACCCGAACGTGTTCCAGATTTGCACCTTGCGCGAAATGGGAGCGGAAACCGAACGCCGCCAAACCCTCGGTCGCGGCCTGCGTTTGCCGGTGATGAAAACCGAAAAGGGCTTCGAGCGCGTCGCCGACCGTGGCATCGCCACGCTGACCGTGGTCGCCAACGAGTCGTATCAAGCCTTCGCGCAAAGCCTGCAAAAGGAATACAAGGCGGCGGGCGTCGCCATCGGGCAGGTGCGCCCGAACGAATTCGCCAAACTGTTGCGACAGGACGCGAGCGGCGCGGCGACGGACGCAATCTTCGGTTATCAGTGGTCGGTCGAAGTGTTCGGGCATCTGGAAAACCACGGTTTCATCAAGGACGGCAAGACGACCTCAATGTTTCTGCCCGACGCCGAAGGGTTTTCCTTGCATCTGCCGGAAAAGTTCGCACCCTACGAGGCGGACATCGTCGAACTGGTCAGGCGCGCCAGCATCGAAAAATATGTCAAGCCAAGAAGCAAACGGCAAGCTCGCACGCTCGACAAGGCTTTCTACGCTTCGCCCGAATTCGTCGCGTTCTGGAACGCCATCAGTCAGAAAACGACTTTCCGGGTCACGGTTGAACGCGACAAGCTCATCGCGGCGGCGGTGGAGGCCATCAAAGGCGAAGAAAAAATCCAGCCCCTGCGCATCGAAGTTACTCGCGCCGGCGTCAAGGTGCTGCGCGGCGGCACGCAGGGACAACAGCTTGGCGTCCGCAGCGCCGAACTCGACGGCAGTTACGATTTGCCGGACATCGTTGCCGAATTGCAGCAAGCCATTCCGCTGACGCGCAAGACGCTGGTGGACATCCTCGTCAAGAGCGGCAAGCTGGACGAATTCATCGGCAACCCGAACGACTTCATCGCCATGGTCGAACGCTGCGTGAAAGGCAAACTGGGCGAAATACTCGTCGAAGGCGTCCAGTACGAAAAAATCGCCGGCTCCCTGTATGAGTTGCGCGAACTGCAAGCCGACGGCGCGGAAGAAAAGGAACGCTTCCTCGACCAGATGTACCGGGTGAAGAAGCGCGAAAAAACCGATTTCGACTACGTCGTTTTCGATTCAGAGGTGGAACAACAATTCGCCGAATTGCTCGATGGACGCGAGGACATCAAGTTGTTCATGAAGCTGCCCGCCCGTTTCAAGGTTCCCACTCCGGTCGGTCCGTACAACCCGGACTGGGCCATCGTCAAGCAAGAAGATGGCCAAGACCGCATTTACATGATTCGGGAAACCAAGAGCACCCGCGACATTACCAAGCTGCGACCAACCGAGCGCGACAAAATCAAATCGGCGCGCAAACACTTCGCCGTCGTCGGCGTTCCATACGAACGCTCGACGCCGGAGGCGTGGAATATCTGAATCAGGCCAAGGCGGGGTTCAGCGAATACGTTCCGGTGATGCTGGCTTCGGCGAGGATGTGTCCCTGCAAGGCGGCGCGCGCTTCCTGACCGTTGAAACGTCCCTCGATGGGCAGGCGTTCGACGTCGAGCGCGTAGAGCGTGAACACATAGCGATGCACCAGTTCGTCGTTCCACGGCGGGCAGGGGCCGTCGTAGCCGTAGTAGTCGCCGCGCATGTCGTTGTCGTTGGCGAACCAGTTGGTGTAGTCGTTGATGCCGCGGCGCGC
>JAISSY010000108.1 GCA_031272995.1 Azoarcus sp. | reverse complement strand
TATTGGCCGACGTCGTGCACGTCGAGTCCGAGCCAGTGGCCGGTGCGGTGCATGTAGAAACGGCGGTAGGACTCGCTGGCGATGAGGTCGTCGACTTTGCCCTTGAGCAGGCCGAGGTCGACCAGACCTTCGGTGAGCACGGCGACCGCCGCTTCGTGCGGGGCGTTCCAGCCGTTGCCGGGGCGGATGAGGGCGCGGGCGGCGTGGTTGGCGGCGAGCACGAGTTGGTAGAGGTCGCGTTGCGGGGCGCTGAAACGTCCGTTGATTGGGAAAGTGCGGGTGATGTCGCTGGCGTAGCCGTCGAGTTCGCAGCCGGCGTCGATGAGCAGCAATTCGCCGTCGGCCATGCGACGGTCGTTGGCGTCGTAGTGCAGCACGCAGGCGTTGGGGCCGCTGGCGACGATGGACGGGTAGGCGGGGAACTGGCTGCCGTGGGAGCGGAAGACGTGCAGCAGTTCGGCTTCGATTTCGTACTCGAAACGACCGGGGCGGGCGGCGCGCATCGCCTGCACGTGGGCGGCGGCGGCGACGTTGCCGGCGCGACGCATGAGGGCGATTTCGTGCGCGTCCTTGATGAGCCGCATTTCGTCGAGCACGGCGGCGATTTCGTTGACGCTGCTCGGCGTGCCCTTGCCGTCGCGCACGTTGGCGCGCGAATGCAGCAGGGCGGCGAGGATGCGCCTGTCCCACGCCGGGTCGGCGGCGAGGCTCGTCCATAATGCCGGACGGTCGAGCAACAAATCGGGCAGTTTCTCGTCGAGGCTCTCGATGGGCCACGCTTCGTCGAAGCCGAAACGCTCTGCGGCGACTTCGGGGCCGTGGCGGAAGCCGGTCCAGATTTCCTGCGCCTCGTCGCGCGGGCGGCAAAAGAGAATCTGACGCGGCTTATCGTCGGCAATCAGCACCAGCACGGCTTCCGGTTCGCGGAAGCCGGTGAGGTAGTAAAAGTTGCTGTCGGCGCGGTAGGGATAGAGGTTGCCGCGATTGCGCTCGCGTTCGGGCGCGGTGGGCAAGACGGCGACGCCGCCGCCTTCGGCTTGCATGTGGGCGAGCAGGCGTTGCCGACGGGCGCGGAAGGGTGAGGCGTCGAAATCGCTCAATTCTGTGCCTGCCAAAGTTGAATGAGCGCGTCGCGCGCCGTGGCGATGTCGTCTATCGAAACATTGATGACCGGGCCGGAGAGCGTGTGCCCCTCGCAGTTGCCCTTGAATTTCGCCTTGCCGTCGGCGGCGACGATGGTGACCGCGCCGACGCCCTGTTGCAGGCGGTTCTGGCGGTCTTCCTCGCCGACCATGACGCTGCCGTTGGTGAGGTTCAGGGTGGCCTCGACCACGATGTCGGAGACGTTGCCGCCCGATTTGAGTTTGCCTTCCACCTCGCAGGGCACGAGCCGGTATTCGTTGACCAGCGCCAGCGCCAGCTTGCGCAGGAAGCGCCCCAGATTGGCGGGGTCGGCAGGCGCTTTGCCGGCGGCCTGATGGGCGACGCGGTCGAGTTCCTCGTCGGTCAGGTGCGGCGCGGCGGCCACCAGCGCGGCGCGGTCGATGGGCGGAACGGTCAGGTTCTCGGCGTCGATGTGACAGTGGTGGTTGAGCAGGCTCGCGCCCACCTTGGCGAGTTGCTTGCCCGTCACCGTCGGCATCCCTTGCAGGGCGACGGCGCCGAGCGCCTCGGACAGGTTGCGGCAGAGCTTGGCGTGGTCGGCGTCAAGCAGGGATTCGGGCGCGACGATTTCGAACTCGAAAGCGACACGCAGCTTCAGATTGGGCTTGGGCATGAAGAAGGGTTCCAGCGGGAGCGTTGTCCGGCCCGTCATCCCCTTAGCGCACGACCTGGGCCAGTTCCCCTGCTTTATAACGCGCCGCCATTTTTTCGAGTGTGACGATTTTGATATGGGAGGCGCGACCGGCGGCGCCGAACGCCTCGAAACGGGAAATGCACAACGCCTTGGCCGCTTCGCGCGCCGGTTTGTTGAACTCGCGCGGGTCGAATTTCGACGGGTTCTCCGTGAGAAATTTACGGATGGCCCCGGTCATCGCCAGCCGGATGTCGGTGTCGATGTTGATTTTGCGCACGCCGTATTTGATGGCGGTTTTGATTTCCTCCACCGGCACGCCGTAGGTTTCCTTCATGTCGCCGCCGTACTGACGGATGATTGCCAGCAATTCCTGCGGCACCGAGCTGGAGCCGTGCATCACCAGATGGGTGTTGGGCAGCCGTTCGTGGATGGCTTTCACGCGGTCGATGGCGAGGATGTCGCCGGTGGGCTTGCGCGTGAATTTGTAAGCGCCGTGACTGGTGCCGATGGCGATGGCGAGCGCGTCGCAATCGGTCTGGCGCACGAAGTCGGCGGCTTGGTCGGGGTCGGTGAGCAGCATCGAGCGGTCGAGCTTGCCTTCGGCGCCGACGCCGTCTTCCTTGCCGGCGGTGCCGGATTCGAGCGAGCCGAGGCAGCCGAGTTCGGCCTCCACCGTGACGCCGATGGCGTGCGAGAACTTCGCCACCTCGCGGCTCACCGCGACGTTGTATTCATAGGAGGAGGGCGTCTTGCCGTCCTCCATCAGCGAGCCGTCCATCATCACGCTGGAGAAGCCGGAGCGAATCGCGCCCATGCACACGGCGGGGCTTTGGCCGTGGTCCTGGTGCATCACCACCGGAATGTTCGGATACGCCTCGATGGCGGCGTCGATGAGATGGCGCAGAAAGGCTTCGCCGGCGTATTTGCGCGCTCCCGCCGAGGCTTGCATGATGACCGGGCTGTCGGTCTGCGCCGCCGCCTCCATGATGGCCTGCACCTGTTCGAGGTTGTTGACGTTGAAAGCGGGCAGGCCGTAGTCGTTTTCGGCGGCGTGGTCGAGCAGTTGACGCATGGATACGAGAGGCATCGCGGTTCTCCATAAAAAAGTCTTGCGGGATGGGATGGGATTCTATCGCCTGCGTCGCGTCGGCGCGAGACAGTCATCTTTCTGCGGCGGAACGGATGATATAAGATGAAGGCGGTAACGTATATGACGGGTGAGAAATGGCCGTTGTCGCTTGGGTACTGTTGGCGCTGCTGTTGGGCGGTTTGGGCTATGTGGCGGTGGTCTACATCTGCGCCCACATAGAAGAAGGAAAATATCGTCGCAAGAGCGGCGGCGGCTCCCTGTTCTACCGTCGCGGCAAGGTGCCGCTGCGTTCCTACTCCTACCGCGCCGTCGAATTGAAGCTGTGCGACGACCCCTGTGAAGTGGCGCTCTCCATCGCCGGCAAGCGCCTGCTGCGCGCCGACGCCCCCGCCTTGCCGCTGCCCGGCTGTCGTTTCACCACCTGCCAATGCTCCTACGTCCAATACGACGACCGCCGCATCGGCCCGCGCCGCGACACCTCGCTCTACGGCATCTCGGT
>JAISSY010000149.1 GCA_031272995.1 Azoarcus sp. | reverse complement strand
CCGAAACGCTTGGTGATGTTGCGAACCTCGATGCTCATGATGGCGAACTTTCCTCGATGGTGCGGGCCGCGCGATATTCGACCCATGTCTTGATGCCGAGCGTCACCAACGCCAGCATCGCAAGCAGCGACGCGACGGCGAAGGCGCCGGCAAATTGATATTCGTTGTAGAGAATTTCCACGTGCAGCGGCATGGTGTTGGTTTCGCCGCGAATGTGGCCGGAGACGACGCTCACCGCGCCGAATTCGCCCATGGCGCGGGCGTTGCAGAGAATGACGCCGTAAATCAGCCCCCAACGGATGTTGGGCAGCGTCACGTGCCAGAAAGTGCGCCAGCCGTTGGCGCCGAGCACGACGGCGGCTTCCTCCTCCTCCTTGCCCTGCGCCTCCATGAGCGGAATCAACTCGCGCGCCACGAACGGAAAAGTGACGAACACGGTGGCGAGCACGATGCCCGGCACGGCGAAGATGATTTTGATGTCATGCTCGTAGAGCCACGGCCCGAACCAGCCGTGCGCGCCGAACATCAGCACGTAAATCAGGCCGGCGATGACCGGCGACACCGAAAACGGCAGGTCGATGAGTGTGGTGAGGAAGTGCTTGCCACGAAACTCGAACTTGGCGATGCACCACGCCGCCGCCGTGCCGCACACCAGATTGAGCGGCACCGAAATGCCCGCCGCAATCAGCGTCAGCTTGATCGCCGCCAGCGTATCGGGCAGCACGATGGCGGCGACGTAGGTTTCCCACCCCTTGCGCAGCGCCTCGACGAACACCGCGATGAGCGGCATCAACAGGAACAGCGCGAAGAAAGCGACCGCGATAGCGATCAGCGTCCACTTCACCCACGGCGACTCCTGCGTCGCGGCGCGCCCCTCGAAGCGCGCGGCGGAATCCCCGCTGCGATGGAAAGTTCCAGCGGCCATCAGCGATCCCTCCCGGTGCGTTTGGCCGTCCATGCCTGCAAGCCGTTGATGAGCAGCAGCAGCGCGAAGGAAATCAGCAACATCACCTCGCCCACGGCGGTAGCGCCGACGTAATCGTATTGTTCGAGCTTGGTGATGATCATCAGCGGGGTGATTTCGGACACCATCGGGATGTTGCCGGCGATGAAAATCACCGACCCGTATTCGCCCACCGCGCGCGCGAAGGCGAGCGTGAAGCCGGTCAGCAGCGCGGGCAGAATCACCGGCAGAATCACGTAGCGAAAAGTCGCCAGCCGTCCGGCGCCGAGGCTGGAAGCGGCTTCCTCGTTTTCGACGTCGAGATCCTCCAGTACCGGCTGCACCGTGCGCACCACGAACGGCAGCCCGATGAACACCAGCGCCACCAGCACCCCAAGCGGCTTGAACGCCACCTGAATGCCGAGCGGTTCGAGGATTTGCCCAATCCAGCCGTTCTTGGCGTACAGCGCGGTGAGCGCGATCCCCGCCACCGCCGTGGGCAGCGCGAACGGCAAATCGACCAGCGCGTCGATGAGCTTCTTGCCCGGAAAGCGGTAGCGCACCAGACACCACGCCAACATCAGCCCGAAGACGACGTTAATCGCCGCCGCTCCGAGCGCGGTGCCGAACGAAAGCTTGTACGAAGCCACCACGCGCGGCGCGCTCACCACGTCCCAAAACTCGCCCGGCGACAGATTCGCCGCGCGCAGAAACACCGACGCCAACGGAATCAGGACGATGATGGACAACCATGTAAGCGTCAGGCCAAGCGTGGGGCCAAAGCCGGGGAGGACTCGTGTGGTTTTTGACATGCGGGGCAGTGTAAGAGAGCGGTAAACGCTTTCTAAGAATAAAAATCTAGTTTGTTATATCGAAAAATGATTTATCGATACCCCAAGAAAAAGCCGCCAGAGCGGCGGCTTTTCCCTGTCATGGAAGCGAGCGAGGACTTACTTCGCGCCCGGCACGTAGATCTGGTCGAAGATGCCGCCGTCGGAGAAGTGCAGTTTCTGCGCCTTCTGCCAGCCGCCGAACTCGTCGTCGATGGTGATCAGATTGGCCTTGACGAAGCGCGCCACGTCGGCCTTGTCGGCGTGTTCGGGGTGACGCGGGCGATAGTAGTGCTTCGCCGCGAGCTTTTGCCCGGCGGGCGAGTAGAGGTAATCGAGATACGCCTTCGCCAGCTTTTCGGTGCCGTGCTTCTTGGCGACGGATTCGACGATGGCCACTGGCGGTTCGGCGAGAATCGACAGCGGCGGCACGACGATTTCGAACTTGTCCGGCCCCAGTTCGTTGATCGACAGGAAGGCTTCGTTTTCCCACGCCAGCAGCACGTCGCCGATGCCGCGTTGCACGAAGGTGTTGGTCGAGCCACGCGCGCCGGAGTCGAGCACCGGCACGTGCTTGAATAGGTCGCCGACGAAGGCGCGCGCCTTGGCTTCGTCGCCGCCGTTCTTCTTCTTGGCGAAGGCCCACGCCGCGAGGTAGTTCCAGCGCGCGCCCCCGGAAGTCTTGGGATTCGGGGTGATGACTTCGACGCCCGGTTTCACGAGGTCATCCCAATCCTTGATGCCCTTCGGATTGCCCTTGCGCACGAGGAAGACGATGGTCGAGGTGTAAGGCGCGCTGTTGTTGGGGAAGCGTTTTTGCCAATCGGCGGGCAACTTGGGCGGATTGGTCTTTTGACCGATTTCGTCGATGTCGTAGGCGAGCGCCAGCGTCACCACGTCGGCTTCCAGCCCGTCGATGACCGCGCGCGCCTGCTTGCCGGAACCGCCGTGCGACGCCTTCAGCGTCACGGTTTCGCCGGTGGTTTCCTTCCAGTGCTTTGTGAATGCGGCGTTGAAATCCTGATAAAGCTCGCGCGTCGGGTCGTAGGAGACGTTGAGCAGCGTCTGGTCGGCCAGCGCGGCGGATGTCACCGTCGCGGCGGCAAAGCCGGCGAGCACGGTGCGGATGAGGGTCGAGCGGTTCATGATTCCTTCCTGTGGGTTGCGAGGCTTGCCACTCTACCGGCAATCAATACACAAAATAAGAATAAAAACTGAATTGTTAATTCCCATTCGTTATTTAATTCTGCCAATTCCAAACGCATCACGGCGGGTTTCGCCCTCCCTGCCGCGAGCAATGCGCTAGAATCGGCGTCCACACCGTATCCGGATGTCGCCGCAAAAGAAATGAATCTGCCTACCCTTCCGCGTCCTCGTCGCCGCGGCATTTACATCCTGCCGAACCTGTTTACCACCGCGGCGCTGTTCTGCGGTTTTTACTCCATCGTGCAGGCGATGAACCACAACTTCGAGATGGCGGCCATCGCCATCTTCGTCGGCATGGTGTTCGACGGGCTGGACGGTCGCATCGCGCGGCTGACCAACACGCAAAGCGAATTCGGCGCGCAATACGACTCGCTCTCCGACATGGTCTGCTTCGGCGCCGCTCCGGCGCTGGTGGTCTATGTCTGGGCGCTGATGGACATGGGCAAGCTCGGCTGGATCGTCGCCTTCATTTACTGCGCCGCCGCCGCGCTACGGCTGGCGCGTTTCAACACCAACATCGACATCGTCGACAAGCGTTTCTTCCAGGGGCTGCCCAGTCCGGCGGCGGCGGCGCTGATCGCCGGTCTGGTGTGGGTGGCCATCGACAACCATTTCACCACCGAGGACGACATGGTGTGGCTGCGCTGGGTGGCCTGCGTGGTCACGTTGGTCGCCGGCATCTCGATGGTGAGCAGCGTGCCGTTCTGGAGCGGCAAGACCATCAACCTGAGAAAGAGCGTCCCCTTCATCGTCGTCATCGCGCTGGTGCTGGCCTTCGCGCTCGGCGCCACTTATCCGCCGGGCGTGTTCTTCGCGCTCTTCGTCGCTTACACCGCGTCGGGCTATCTCTACGCCTTCTGGCGCTGGCGGCACGAGCGCCGCGCCGAACGCAAGGCTCGCAAAGAGGACGACGTCGAATCCGGCGTCGACGAGCAAGGCGAAGCCGTCTCGGAAGAACCGGAAACCGAACTCGGCGACGACGAGACGCCCGAACCCGCGCCGGTGGCGCCGAAACCGCGACGCAGACGCAAAGTCGCCCCGCCGCCGGAGACGGAAACCCCGCCCGAAACCGAAACTTTCCCCGCCGACACCGACACGCAGGAAACGCCATGAAAGACGCGCTGGTCGTTTTCGACACCACGCTGCGCGATGGCGAGCAAAGTCCCGGCGCGTCGATGACGCAGGAAGAAAAGCTGCGCATCGCCCGCCAGTTGGAGCGCATGAAGGTCGACGTCATCGAAGCCGGCTTCCCCGCCGCCTCCCCCGGCGATTTCGAGGCCGTGCGCGCCGTCGCCGCCGCAATCAAGGAATCGACCGTCTGCGGCCTGTCGCGCGCCAACCAGAAAGACATCGACCGCGCCGGCGAAGCCATTGCCCCCGCCGCGCGCCGCCGCATCCACACCTTCATCGCCACCAGCCCCATTCACATGGAGAAAAAGCTGCGCATGACGCCCGACGAGGTGGTCGAGCAGGCGGTGAAAGCCATCGGTTGGGCGCGGCAATACACCGACGACGTGGAGTTCTCCGCCGAGGACGCCGGGCGCTCGGAACTCGATTTCCTCGTGCGCGTGTTCGACGCCGCCATTCGCGCCGGCGCGACCACCATCAACGTCCCCGACACCGTCGGCTACAACTTGCCCGAACAGTACGCCGCCACCATCCGCGCCCTGATCGAGCGCGTGCCCGACGCCGACAAGGTGATCTGGTCGGTGCACTGTCACAACGACTTGGGGCTGGCGGTCGCCAACTCGCTCGCGGCGGTGGTCGCCGGGGCGCGTCAGGTCGAATGCACGATCAACGGCTTGGGCGAGCGCGCCGGCAACGCCTCGCTGGAAGAAATCGTCATGGCCGTGCGCACGCGCGGCGACGTGTTCCCGGTGCAGACGCGCATCGACACGACGCAAATCGTCCCCGCTTCGCGGCTGGTGTCGCAAATCACCGGCTATCCGGTGCAGCCCAACAAGGCCATCGTCGGCGCCAACGCTTTCGCGCACGAAGCCGGCATCCATCAGGACGGCGTACTCAAGAGCCGCGAAACCTACGAAATCATGCGCGCCGAGGATGTCGGCTGGGGCGCCAACAAGCTCGTGCTCGGCAAGCATTCCGGCCGCACCGCCTTCCGCGCCCGCCTGCAGGAAATCGGCGTCGAAATCGACTCCGAAGCGCAACTGAACGCCGCCTTCGCCCGCTTCAAGGAATTGGCCGACAAGAAGCACGAAATCTTCGACGAAGATTTGCACGCCCTGATGAGCGACGAGGCCGTCACCCCCGAACAGGAACATTTCCGCCTGATTTCGTGCCGCTTCCACTCCGAGACCGGCGAACCGCCGCAAGCCGAAATCACGCTGGCCATCGGCGACGCCGAAACCGGCGCCGCCGCCACCGGCTCCGGCCCGGTCGACGCCGCCTTCAAGGCCATCGAAACCCTCGCCGCCAGCGGCGCGACGCTGCTGCTCTACTCGGTCAACGCCATCACCACCGGCACCGACGCGCAAGGCGAAGTCACCGTCCGCCTCTCCCGCGACGGTCGCATCGTCAACGGCCAGGGCGCCGACACCGACATCATCGTCGCCTCCGCCAA
>JAISSY010000147.1 GCA_031272995.1 Azoarcus sp. | reverse complement strand
TACTTCCCCGCCGCCACGAGCGCCGCTTTTTGGCGCCATTCCGCCGCTTTGGCTTTGTCTTGTTGTTTGGAGTACGCCCACGCGATGTTGCGGTAGGCGGAGGCGGTGTTGGGGTGGTGGGGGCCTGCGGTGCGTTCGAGGGTGGCGGCGGCGGATTGGAGGTATTGCAGGGCTTTGGGGATGTCGCCGAGATGGACGAGGGCGACGGCGGCGTTGTTGTAGGTCATGGCGGTGGAGGCGTTGTCGCTGCCGAGGAGCTTTTCCTGTATCGCCAGCGCCTTGTCGTACCAAGCCATGGCTTGCCGATAGTCGCCACGGGCGGCGTGCACCATGCCGATGCCGCGATAGGTCATGGCGGTGTCGGCATTCTCCACGCCGACGACGCGCTCCAGAATGGCGCGCGATTTTTCGAAGGACTGCATGGCGTCGTTCAGGTCGTGCTGCTGAAGGTAGTGCACCGCAGCGTTGTGGTGCTCCATCGCGGCGAGCAGGTTGTTGGAGGCGTCGTCCTTGCCGCGCTCGAATTGCGCCTTGCTTTGCCATTGTTTGGCGTTGGCGCGTTCGCCCATGTGGGCGCGGGTTTCGGCGATGCCTTCGTAGGTGGCGGAAAGCAGCGGGTCTTTGATGCGTTCGCGGATGACGCGGGCTTTTTCGTACCACGCCAGCGCCTCGTCGTACTGGCCGCGCGCGTCGTAGGCTTCGGCGATGTCGTGCGCGGTCGCCGCCGTGTCGGCGTCCCTGTCGTGCTCGCGGGCGCGCCACGCCTTGTCGTACCAAGCCAACGCCTCGACCCAGTCGCCCTGACGGCTGGAGAGCGTGCCGAACAATTGATAGACCGCGCCGGTGGCGGGGCCGTCGACGCCGTCGGATTGTTCCGCCAGCGGCAGCGCCTGCATCAACACGGCGCGCGCTTCGGCGTATTGCTTGAGATTGAGATGGACGATGGCGATTTGCGTCTGGTGACGCACGGTGTCGAGCGGCGACGGGTTGGGCAACATCTGTTGCCGTTCGAGCGCGTTGCGGTAGTGCTGGAGCGCGGCGGGGTTGTTGCCGCGGTCGACTGCGCGCTTGCCGGCCTGCGTTTCCTGCGCGATTTTGGGGGTGGCGGCGATGTCGGCGCGGGCGGTCGATACGCCGGCGACGAAACTGGCCGCCAACAGGGAAAACATCAGGAAACGCGGAATTCGCCCGCCAATAGCAGCCATGTCGCCAACCTTCTTCCGGAAACAACCACGCGACGATGGTAAGTCCCGGCGGCGACGGACAAGCGAGAACTACGGCATATCTGGCGTTTGGACGGGTGGTTCCGGGTCGAGCACCGTGACGCCGTGCGCGGCGCGGTCGCGGCGCAGGGCTTCGAGCATGAAATGGACGAAGGAGAGACCGGCGAACGCGGGCGCGATGACGTTGAACACCGGCACGTAGGCGGGCAGCGTGGTGACGCCGCCCAACAGCAGCAGCGACGGGCGCTTCTCCTGCCGCAACCGGGCGAGTTCTTCGCGGTCGGCATGGCGCATCAGGGCGTCGTAGCTGAAAACGCGCTGGTTGAGCCAGCCGGTGGCGAGCACCGGCGCTACCAGCGCGACGCCGGGAATCAGCCACAGCGGCAGCGAAGCGACGATGAGCACGGCGAACAGGAACACCGCCCACAGCGTGTTGACGATGCTGCCGAAGTTGGAGCCGCCGCGCCGCTGTTCGAGGTCGGCGTAGTCGCGCGCCGCGACGCGGTCGAGCATCAGCGGCAGCGCCACCACGGCGATGAGCACCAGCGAGGTGACGTAAAAAAGCGGGACGAAGGCGAGCACCACCACCAGTTTCACCATGAAGAACACGATGCCCGCCACCATCGCCGAGGCGGCGATTTGGTCGCCCACCCACGCCATGTCGCCGAGGGCGCCGGTGATGGCGCCGAAGATCGTCGACCACGACAACACCCCGATTGCCACCCAAATCGCCGCCGAGACGATGCCCGGCCAAATCAGATGGCCGAAGACGTCCAGCCGCAGCAGGCTGCGCACCGAGCGCAGCAGGGATTGGAAAATCTCATGCATGGCGCGTCCTCATCGCAAACCCGGCATACCGCCGCCCATCATGCCCTTCATGGCGCGCATCATCTTGCCCATGCCGCCGCGAGCGAATTGTTTCATCATTTTTTGCGTCTGCTCGAACTGGTTGAGCAGGCGATTGACCTCTTGCACCGACACCCCCGCTCCGGCGGCGATGCGCCGTTTGCGGCTGGCCTTGAGGATGCCGGGGTTGGCGCGCTCCAGCGGCGTCATCGAGTCGATGATGCCGACGACGCGACCGATGGCCTTTTCCTCGACGTTACCCTGAATCTTGGCGGCGGCCTGCCCCAACTGGCCGGGCAGTTTTTCGACCAGCGAGGCGATGCCGCCCATCTTGCGCATCTGGCCGAACTGCGCCTTGAAGTCGTTCAGGTCGAACCCCTTGCCGCTCTTGAGCTTTTGCGCGAATTCGACCGCTTTTTCCTCGTCGACGTGACGGCGCGCTTCCTCGACGAGACCGAGGATGTCGCCCATGCCGAGGATGCGGCTGGCCATGCGGTCGGGGTGGAACGGCTCCAGCCCGTCGAGCTTTTCGCCGACGCCGGCGAATTTGAGCGGCTTGCCGGTGACTTGCCGCACCGAGAGCGCCGCGCCGCCGCGCGCGTCGCCGTCGAGCTTGGTGAGCACGATGCCGGTAAGCGGCAGGGCGTCGTTGAAGGCGCGCGCGGTGTTCACGGCGTCCTGACCGAGCATGGCGTCGACGACGAACAGCGTTTCGATGGGATTGAGCGCCGCGTGCAGGGCGCGGATTTCTTCCATCATCGCGGCGTCGATGGCGAGCCGCCCGGCAGTGTCGACGATGAGCACTTCGTGGTGGTGCTTGCGGGCGAAATCGAGCGCGGCGAGCGCGATGTCGACCGGGCGCTCGCCGGTGTGCGAGGGGAAGAAATCGACTCCGGCCTGCGCGGCGACGGTTTTCAACTGCTCGATGGCCGCCGGGCGGTAAACGTCGGCGGAAACGACCAGCACCTTTTTCTTCTGCTTTTCGCGCAGCAGACGCGCAAGTTTGGCGGTGGTGGTGGTTTTGCCGGCGCCTTGCAGGCCGGCCATCAGCACCACGGCGGGCGGCTGCGCGGCAAGGTTCAGCCCCTCGTGAGCGCCTCCCATGAGGGCGCGCAGTTCGTCGTTCACCACCCCGACCAGCGCCTGCCCCGGCGTGAGCGACCCGATGACTTCCTGACCGAGCGCCTTTTCCTTCACTCTGGCGGTGAATTCCTTGACCACCGGCAGGGCGACGTCGGCTTCGAGCAGCGCCATGCGCACTTCGCGCAGGGCGTCGGCGACGTTGTCTTCGGTGAGGCGCGCCTGACCGCGCAGGGTCTTGACGACTTTCGAGAGCCGTTGGGTGAGGTTGTCGAGCATGGCGGGGATTTCGGGTAATTCGGGTAAACTGACGGGCTTATGTGGCCGATTCTACTTCATCTCTTTCCCGCCTCGCTTTACGCCGTACTGTGGCTGTGGAGCTTGCGCGCTCAACCGGCGCCTGCGGGGGCGCGCCTCGCCAGCGTGCCGATGGCGAACGTCGAGCGCGTCTTGCTGTTGCTGGCGCTGGTGGCGCACGGGCTGGCGCTGCATTCGTCGATATTTCCGGGCGGCGAAATGCGCTTCGGCTTCAGCATCGCGCTCTCGCTCACGGTCTGGCTGGCGATTTGCTTCTACTGGGTCGAGACGCTCTACAACCGGCTCGACGGCCTGCGCATGGCGATGCTGCCCGCCGGCGCGCTGGCCTGCCTGTTGACGGTGCTCTTTCCGGGCAACCACGTGCTCTCCGACGCCAACGTGGCCTCGCCCATGTTCCGTATGCACTTCGTCATCGCCATGCTCGCCTACAGCCTGTTCATGCTCGCCGCGCTGCACGCGCTGTTGATGGCGCTGGCGACCCGGCAGTTGCATCACGCCCGCTTCACGCGCTTTCTTGCCGGGCTGCCGCCGCTGCTCACCATGGAAGCGCTGCTTTTCCGGCTGATTGGCTTCGCCTTCGTGCTGCTCACGCTCACCTTGATTACCGGCGCCGCGTTCACGGAAAGCATGTTCGGGCAGGCGTTCCGGTTCGACCACAAGACGGTTTTCGCCGTCATTTCGTGGCTGCTGTTCGGCGTTTTGCTGGCCGGGCGGCATTTTCGCGGTTGGCGCGGACGCATCGCCCTGCGCTGGACGCTGGCCGGCTTCATCACCTTGATGTTGGCCTATATCGGTAGCCGCTTCGTGATAGAAGTCCTGCTTCACCGTTGAGGTTTGGCTTACGGTTGACCACCGTGTCCGACAAGCGTCCGAATGCCTGTATGGCGGGCGTTTCAAGGGCAAAAGACAAACGCCACCCAACGAGTCGAGCGGAGAATGGCCGCCACACCCCAAACCGCGCTGAACGGACTAGCGCGCGCGCTCATCCAGAAAAACCTCCTGTCCGAGGCGGACGCCGTCGCGTGTTCGGCGAGCGGCGACGGCGCGACCAACGCCTTCCTGCATGAAGTCACGCAGAAGAAGCTGCTCAGCGCCCGCGACATCGCCAAATTCGTTTCCGAAACTTTCGGCTATCCGTTGCTCGACATCGCGGCGGTCAACATCGACTTCCTGCCCAAAGGGGTCATCGACGTCAATCTCGCCCGCAAACATCAGGTGGTGGCGCTCTCGCAGCACAGCAGTCCAAGCCGCTTGACGCTGGCGGTGGCCGACCCGTCGAACATGCGCGTTTTCGACGAGATTCGCTTCCAGACCGGGATGCAGCTCGAACTGGTGGTCGGCGAAGTCGACAAGCTCGCCGCCTTGGTCGAAAAGCTGAACGCCTCGGCGAAGGAAACGCTCGACCAGTTGAGCAACATGGAGGACGAACTGGGCGCGATGGATGTGGCGCTCGAATCCGAAAACGACGAAGCCGCCGTCACCGACGTCGATGACGCGCCCATCGTCAAGTTCATCCAGAAGGTGCTGGTCGACGCCATCAACGACGGCGCTTCCGACATCCACTTCGAGCCTTACGAAAAGTTCTACCGCATCCGCGTGCGCACCGACGGCGTGCTGCACGAAATCGCCCAGCCGCCGCTGGTGCTGAAGGAAAAAATCGCCTCGCGCATCAAGGTCATCTCGCGACTGGACATCTCCGAGAAGCGCGTGCCGCAGGACGGGCGCACCAAGCTCGTGCTCTCCAAGGGTAAGGCCATCGACTTCCGTGTTTCCACCCTGCCGACGCTGCACGGCGAAAAAATCGTCATGCGCATCCTCGATTCGTCCTCGGCGATGCTAGGCGTCGACGCGCTCGGCTACGAGCCGGAGCAAAAGCAGGCGCTGATGGAAGCCATCGAGCGGCCTTACGGCATGATTCTCGTCACCGGGCCGACTGGCTCCGGCAAGACGGTGTCGCTCTACACCTGCCTCAACATCCTCAACAAGCCGGGCATCAACATCTCCACCGCCGAAGACCCGGCGGAAATCAATCTCGCCGGCATCAATCAGGTCAACGTCAACGAAAAGGCGGGGCTGACCTTCGCGGCGGCGTTGCGCTCCTTCCTGCGTCAAGACCCGGACATCATCATGGTGGGCGAAATCCGCGATCTGGAGACCGCCGAGATTTCCATCAAGGCGGCGCAGACCGGCCACCTCGTGCTCTCCACCCTGCACACCAACGACGCGCCGACGACGCTGGAGCGTTTGAAGAACATGGGGGTGGCGCCGTTCAACATCGCCTCGTCGGTCATCATGATTACGGCGCAACGGCTGGCGCGGCGGCTGTGTACGTGCAAGAAACCGGTCGACATCCCGCTCGAATCGCTGCTGCAGGCGGGATTCCGCGAGGATGAACTCGACGGCAGTTGGCGGCCTTACGGCCCGGTGGGCTGCGAACGCTGCAAGAACAGCGGCTACAAGGGACGGGTCGGCATCTATCAGGTCATGCCGGTCAGCGAACAAATCGCCCACATCATCATGACGGGCGGCAATTCGATGGACATCGCCGCGCAAGCCGAGGCCGAGGGAGTGAGCGATTTGCGGCGCTCCGGACTGCTCAAGGTGCGTCAGGGCGTCACTTCGCTCGAAGAAGTGCTGGCCGCGACCAACGAATGAAGACGAGAACCTGAAACATTATGGAATCAGAGAGGATTTGACTCATGGCCACAGCAACCGTACCAGCAT
Organism: Azoarcus sp.; assembly: GCA_031272995.1. Taxonomy (GTDB): domain Bacteria; phylum Pseudomonadota; class Gammaproteobacteria; order Burkholderiales; family Rhodocyclaceae; genus WRNU01. The sequence continues at coordinate 11,242 of JAISSY010000147.1, read as the reverse complement.
CCCGCGTCGTCCGGCGGCCACAAGGCGGCACGAAGGATCATCTCTACATCTGGGAAGGCAGAGACAAGACGGGCAAGGTCGTACGCGGTGAAATGCGCGCGGCGAGCGATTCGGTGGTCAAGGTGTCGCTGCGCCGTCAGGGCGTGACGGTCAGCAAGGTGAAAAAACAGGCGATGTCGCGCGGCCATAAGGTCAACGACAAGGACATCGCGCTGTTCACCCGCCAGTTGGCGACGATGATGCGCTCCGGCGTGCCGCTGCTGCAGGCGTTCGACATTGGCATCAAGGGTTCGGGCAATCCGGGGCTGGCGCGCCTGTTGAACGAGGTGCGCAGCGAGGTGGAGATGGGTTCCAGCCTGTCGCAGGGGTTCGCCAAATTCCCGGTGCATTTCGACAAGCTGTTCTGCAATCTGGTGGCGGCGGGCGAACAGGCCGGCATTCTCGACGGCATCCTCGACCGGCTGGCGACCTACAAGGAAAAGATCCTCGCCATCAAGGGCAAGATCAAATCGGCGCTGTTCTATCCGGCGGCGGTGATCGCGGTGTCGATGATCGTGGTGGCGGTCATCATGATTTGGGTGGTGCCGACCTTCAAGGACGTGTTCGCCAGTTTCGGCGCCGAACTGCCGGGGCCGACATTGATGGTGATCGCCATCTCGGACTTTTTCGTCAGTTATTGGTGGCTGATCTTCGGCATCCTGATCGGCGTCGGGGTCGGCACCGTCATGTTCTACAAACGCTCGCTGCCGATGCAGATCGCCGTCGACCGCCTCACCCTCAAGCTGCCGGTGGTGGGCGAAATCGTGCGCAAGGCCACCATCGCGCGCTGGGCGCGCACGCTCTCGACGATGTTCTCGGCGGGGGTGCCGCTGGTCGAGGCGCTCGATTCGGTGGGCGGCGCTTCCGGCAACCATCTCTATCAGGTCGCCACCCGCGACATCCAGAACGAAGTCAGCACCGGCACGAGCCTGAACATGGCGATGCAAAATTCGGGTATGTTCCCGACCATGGTCGTGCAGATGGTGTCGATTGGTGAAGAAGCCGGCCAACTCGACAACATGCTCGGCAAGGTCGCCGACTTTTACGACCGCGAGGTCGACGACGCCGTCGCCGCCATGTCTACGCTGCTCGAACCGCTCATCATGGTTTTCCTCGGCGTCGTCATCGGCGGGTTGGTGGTGGCCATGTATCTGCCCATCTTCAAACTTGGCGCGGTGGTCTGATTCAAACGGATTCGATGCCTCTCCCGCTCAACGACCCTTTCTTCCTCGTCCCGCTCGCGGCCCTGTTGGGTTTGTTCGTCGGCAGCTTTCTGAACGTCCTCATCCATCGCCTGCCGCTGATGATGGAGCGCGCTTGGGCGCGCGAAGCCGCCGAGGCGCGCGGCGAGGCCGTCGCCGAGGAGGAACGCTTCGACCTCGCCCGTCCGCGCTCGCGTTGCCCACATTGCGGGCATGGCATCTCCGCTTTCGACAACGTGCCGCTGGTGAGTTATCTGCTGCTGCGCGGGCGCTGTCGCCACTGCGGCGCCGCCATCGGCTGCCGCTATCCGCTGGTGGAGGCGCTGACCGCGCTGCTCTCCGGTTACGCCGCGTATTGTTTCGGCGGCACGCTCGCCACCCTCGGCGCGCTCGTTTTCGTGTGGACGATGGTGGCGCTCGCCTTCATCGACTTCGACACCCAGTTGCTGCCCGACGACCTCACCCTGCCGCTGTTGTGGTTCGGGCTGGCGCTGAATCTCGGCGGCGTTTTCGCGCCGCTCGCCAGCGCCGTCGTCGGCGCGATGGCCGGTTATCTGTCGCTGTGGGCGGTGTATTGGCTGTTCAAACTTCTCACCGGCAAGGAAGGCATGGGCTACGGCGATTTCAAGCTGCTGGCGGCCATCGGCGCCTGGCTCGGCTGGCAGGCGCTGCCGCTCGTCGTCGTCGTCGCTTCGGTGGCCGGGGCGGTGGTCGGCTGCGCGCTGATCGCGCTCGGCCGTCATCGCCGCGAAGCGCCGATTCCTTTCGGGCCGTATCTCGCCGTCGCCGGCCTGATCGCGCTTTTCAAGGGCGAATCCATCGCCGCTCTGCTGCCCTTCTTCGCGCCCGGCGCTTGAAACGGGCGGCGCTCGCCCCCACGTTGAGGAACGTTCGGCTGCGCGCGCCGACGCCTTGCGCTAAACTTGCGCGCTTCCTCGTGGAGATCGACATGCCAATTTACGAATACCGTTGCGAGAGTTGCGGATTCCAGAAAGACCATTTGCAGAAAATGAGCGACGCCCCGCTCACCGTTTGCCCGTCCTGCGGCGCAGAGAGCTACGTCAAACAAATCTCCGCCGCCGGCTTCCAGTTGAAGGGCAGCGGCTGGTACGCCACCGATTTCAAGAGCGGCGCGAAGAAAAGCGACGCCCCCGCCAAGGCCGACAAGCCCGCGCCCTGCGGCGCCGATTGCGCCTGCCACGCGCACTGAACGCCGGTCGAGCCGAGTCCCGTCGCGTGAAAAAATATTTCATTACCGGCCTGCTGATCTGGATCCCGCTGGCCATCACCTTCACGGTGCTGACGTGGATCGTTCGCACCCTCGACGGTTGGATGGTGCCTTGGCTGCCGCATCATCTCCAACCCACCACCGTATTCGGTTTCGACATTCCGGGTCTGGGCGTGGTGCTGTTCGTTTTCATTCTGTTCGCCACCGGCGTCATCGGCGCCAATGTGCTCGGCCAGCGCCTCGTGGGCGCGTGGGAATCCTTGCTGGCGCGCATTCCGGTGGTCAAGTCGATTTATTCCAGCGTCAAGCAGGTTTCCGACACGCTTTTCTCCAGCAGCGGACAGGCGTTCCGCAAGGCGCTGCTGGTGCAGTATCCACGCGAGGGCGCGTGGACGATCGCCTTCCTGACCGGCACGCCGGGAGGCGACGTGGCGCAGCACCTGAGCGGCGACTACGTCAGCATTTACGTGCCCACCACGCCCAACCCGACCTCCGGCTTCTTCCTGATGCTGCCGGCGGCGGACGTGATCGAACTCGACATGAGCGTCGACGAGGCGCTCAAGTACATCATCTCCATGGGCGTGGTCGCGCCGCCGACGCGCGAGCCCGAAACCACGATTCTCCTTTCCGAATAATTCTCCGACACCTCTCCCCTCTTCCGGTTGTATTCATCATGCGAACTCATTATTGCGGTCAGGTCACGGCCGCTGAACTCGATCAGATCGTCACCCTTTGCGGTTGGGTGCACCGTCGCCGCGACCACGGCGGCGTCATCTTCATCGACCTGCGCGACCGCGAAGGTCTGGCGCAAGTGGTGTGCGACCCGGATCGCCCGGAGATGTTCAAAATCGCCGAAGCCATCCGTAACGAGTACTGCCTGAAAATCTCCGGCAAGGTGCGCCGTCGCCCGGCGGGTACCGAGAATCCCAATCTCGTCTCCGGCGAAATCGAAGTTCTCTGCCACGAAATCGAGATTCTCAACCCCTCGGCGCCGCCGCCTTTCCAACTCGACGACGAAAACCTCTCCGAGACCGTGCGCCTCACCCATCGCGTGCTCGACCTGCGCCGCCTGCCGATGCAGAAGAACATGATGCTGCGCTACAAGGTGGCGATGGCCTTCCGCCGCTTCCTCGACGCGCACGGCTTCATCGACATCGAAACGCCGATGCTCACCAAGAGCACGCCGGAAGGCGCGCGCGACTATCTCGTGCCCTCGCGCGTCAACGCCGGGCAGTTCTTCGCCCTGCCGCAGTCGCCGCAGTTGTTCAAGCAATTGCTGATGATCGCCGGCTTCGACCGCTACTATCAGATCGTCAAATGCTTCCGCGACGAGGATTTGCGCGCCGACCGCCAACCCGAATTCACTCAGGTCGATATCGAAACTTCCTTCCTCGACGTGGACGGCATCACCGCCATCGCCGAGGAAATGGTGCGCTTCGTCTTCAAGGAGGCGCTCGCGGTCGACCTGCCCAATCCCTTCCCGCGCATGACCTACGCCGAGGCGATGCGGCGCTTCGGCTCCGACAAGCCCGATTTGCGCGTCACGCTCGAACTGACCGAAATCACCGACGCGGTCAAGGACGTTGCCTTCAAGGTCTTTTCCGGCCCGGCCAATTCCGGCGGACGCGTCGCAGCGCTGCGCGTGCCGGGCGGCGCGTCGCTGACGCGCGGCGAAATCGACGAATACGGGCGCTTCGTCGCCATCTACGGCGCCAAGGGACTCGCCTACATCAAGGTGAACGACGCCAGCCAACCCAACGAGGCCGGCCTGCAATCGCCCATCGTCAAGAACCTGCACGAAGCGGCGTTGTGCGCCATTCTGGAGCGCACCGGCGCGCAGTCGGGCGACCTCGTCTTCTTCGGCGCCGACAGCACCAAGGTGGTCAACGACGCGCTCGGCGCGCTGCGCATCAAACTCGGCCACGAGAAAGGGTTCGTTACCGGCGAAGCGTGGCGGCCGGTGTGGATCGTCGATTTCCCGATGTTCGAATACGACGACGAAAACAAACGCTGGGCGGCCTGCCACCATCCGTTTACCTCGCCCAAGGACGAGCACGTGGCGCTGCTCAAGAGCGCCCCCGGCGAATGCCTCGCCAAGGCTTACGACCTCGCCCTGAACGGTTGGGAAGTGGGTGGCGGCTCGATTCGTATCCACCGCGCCGAGGTGCAGGAAGCGGTGTTCGAGGCGCTCGACATCGGCCCGCAAGAACAGCAGGCGAAATTCGGCTTCCTGCTCGACGCGCTCAAGTTCGGCGCGCCGCCGCACGGCGGTCTGGCTTTCGGGTTGGATCGTGTCGTCACCATGATGGCCGGCGCTGAATCCATCCGCGACGTCATCGCCTTCCCGAAGACGCAGCGCGCCCAATGTCTGCTGACCAGCGCGCCGAGCGCGGTGGACGAAAAGCAGTTGCGCGAGTTGCACATCCGCCTGCGGCAGACGCCCGCCGAGGCCGGCGCGCAGCAACAGCAGCAGTAACGAATGCGCCAACTACAAAAAGAAGAAGGCCACCGTTTCCAGTGGCCTTTCTTCTTTTTACTGCTTTGCAAACGTCTTCAGGCTGCTCGCTGGATGTTCGAAGCTTGCTTGCCCTTAGGCCCTTGCGTGACGTCGAAGGAAACCTTTTCGCCTTCCTTCAGGGTTTTGAAACCGCTCATGTTGATAGCGGAGAAATGCGCGAACAGGTCCTCGCTTCCATCGTCGGGCGTGATGAAGCCAAAGCCCTTGGAATCGTTGAACCATTTGACAGTGCCAGTTGCCATATTGCCTTAATCCTTCAAAGTGACGACTCGATACAGCCCGGAGCCCTCCCGGCCGGCGCATTCATCAGACATCCGGACTACTTATCCAGCGCTTTGTCGGAAATACTACAAAACCGGCGAACTACCTTTCAGCGCCCCGCAGCGGAATGTGACTAACGCACCTTGTTGTTTTTACGCATTTCTTCGAGGTACGTCAACGGTTTCTTCGCATTCAGATTCACATTTGAGCTACTCATGCAACATCGGATAGCCACAATAGGGCCAAAAATAGGCATTTTTCCTGCTTCTCTCACCCTGACGTGCGCCGGTCGTCGGAGCCTCGCGTCGTTCGTGTTTCACTGCCGCCAATTAGCCATCCGGCTCGATTAGAATTACCGTATGACCACGATTCAGAAACAGACCGGCAACGTACTGGAAGCAACACGTTCCACGACGCGCCGGCCGCCGCTCTACAAGGTACTTCTGCTCAACGACGACTTCACGCCGATGGACTTCGTCGTCGTGGTGCTGCAAAAATATTTCGCCATGAACCGCGAACAGGCCACGCGGATCATGCTTCAAGTCCACAGAGAGGGCATGGGCATGTGCGGTGTCTTTACCAAGGACGTAGCATCGACCAAGGTCGAACAGGTGGTCGCCTACGCCCGCCAGCATCAGCATCCCCTTGCGTGCGTGATGGAGGAAAACGAATGATCGCGCAAGAACTGGAAGTCAGCCTGCACATGGCCTTCGTCGAGGCCCGGCAGAAACGACACGAATTCATCACCGTCGAGCACCTGCTGCTCGCGTTGCTCGACAACCCGTCCGCCGCCGACGTGCTGCGCGCCTGCGCCGTCAACATCGAAGACCTGCGCCGCGACCTGACTCAATTCATCAGCGAGCACACGCCGAAAATCGGCGGCAACGACGAAATCGAAACCCAACCGACGCTCGGCTTTCAGCGCGTCATCCAGCGCGCCATCCTGCACGTGCAGTCTTCCGGCAAGAAGGAAGTCAACGGCGCCAACGTGCTGGTGGCCATCTTCGGCGAGAAGGATTCGCACGCCGTTTTCTTCCTCCAGCGCCAGAACGTCTCCCGCCTCGACGTAGTGAATTACATCTCGCACGGCATCGCCAAATCGCGTCAGGAAAGCGCCCCCGCCGCCGGACGCAACGAGCCGGAGACGCCGGAGCAGGAAGCGGCGACGGAAGAAAAGAACCGTGCCAGCGTGCTGGAAACCTATACCCACAACCTCAATCAGCAGGTGCTGCAAGGCAAGATCGACCCGCTGATCGGGCGCGACAAGGAAATCGAGCGCGTCGTGCAGACGCTGTGCCGCCGCCGCAAGAACAACCCGCTGCTGGTGGGCGAAGCCGGCGTCGGCAAGACCGCCATTGCCGAAGGACTGGCGCACCGCATCGTCGACAAGCGCGTGCCCGACATCCTCATCAACGCGCAGGTCTATGCGCTCGACATGGGGGCGCTGCTCGCCGGCACCAAATATCGCGGCGATTTCGAGCAACGCATGAAGGCGGTGCTCAAGCAGTTGGTCGAGAACAAGGACGCCATCCTGTTCATCGACGAAATCCACACCCTGATCGGCGCCGGCGCCGCTTCCGGCGGCACGCTGGACGCCTCCAACCTGTTGAAGCCGGCGCTCTCCGCCGGGCAATTGAAGTGCATCGGCGCCACCACCTACACCGAGTTCCGGCAGATCTTCGAAAAAGATCACGCCCTCTCGCGCCGCTTCCAGAAGGTCGACATCGTCGAGCCATCGGTGGCCGAAACCGTCGAAATTCTCAAGGGTTTGAAGACGCGCTTCGAGGAACACCACGGCATCAAGTACTCCAACTCGGCGCTCGCCAGCGCCGCCGAACTCTCGGCCAAGTACATCAACGACCGTCACCTGCCCGACAAGGCCATCGACGTCATCGACGAGGCCGGCGCGGCGCAACGCATCCTGCCCAAGTCGAAGCAACGCAAGACCATCGGCAAGGGCGAAATCGAGGAAATCGTCGCCAAGATCGCGCGCATCCCGCCGCGCAACGTGTCGCAGGACGACCGCGCCTCCCTCAAGACCTTGGGGCGCGATCTCAAGAACGTCGTGTTCGGTCAGGACGAAGCCATCGACGCGCTCGCCAAGGCAATCAAAATGTCGCGCTCCGGTCTGGGCAATCCGCAAAAGCCCATCGGCTGCTTCCTTTTCTCCGGCCCCACCGGCGTCGGCAAGACGGAAGTGGCGCGCCAGCTTGCCTACACGCTCGGCATCGAACTGGTGCGTTTCGACATGTCCGAATACATGGAACGTCACGCCGTCAGCCGCCTGATCGGCGCGCCGCCGGGCTACGTCGGCTTCGATCAGGGCGGACTGCTCACCGAGCAAATCACCAAGAAGCCGCATTGCGTGCTGCTGCTCGACGAAATCGAAAAAGCGCACCCGGACATCTACAACATCCTGCTGCAAGTGATGGATCACGGCACGCTTACCGACAACAACGGACGGCAGGCCGACTTCCGCAACGTCATTCTCATCATGACCACCAACGCCGGCGCCGAAGCGATGCAGAAATCGGTGATGGGTTTCTCGTCCAAGCGCGAAGTGGGCGACGAGATGAACGAAATCAAGCGCACCTTCACGCCGGAATTCCGCAACCGGCTCGACGCGATGATTTCCTTCCACGCCCTGAGCGGCGAAGTCATCCTGCGCGTGGTCGACAAGTTCTTGATGCAGTTGGAAGCGCAGTTGCACGAGAAGAAGGTGGAAGCGCACTTCACCGACGCCCTGAAGGCGTGGCTCGCCGACAAGGGGTTCGACCCGATGATGGGCGCGCGCCCGATGGCGCGGCTGATTCAGGACATGATCCGCTCGGCGCTCGCCGACGAACTGCTGTTCGGACGCTTGGCTAACGGCGGCAAGGTGACCATCGACATCGACCCGGACGCGGAAAAGATCTTGCTCAACTTCGATCAGGGCCAAGACGCGGTGTCCGATTCCGAGGCCGCCGTAGTGTAGGGGCGAATAATCATTCGCCCTTCTCCCACGTCCCAAACGCCCATCCCCAAAAACGACAAAGCCGCCCGAAAAGGCGGCTTTGCCGTTTGGCACGGCGCCGATTGCCCCATTTGAACCGGCGCCGGCCAAAGACCACGCGAACGCGTCAGGCCGTCGGCGCGCGCGGTTCGCCCTTGCCGGGCTGACCGCCGGGTTGTTCGCCACGCGGGCCGCCATGACGCCCGCCGCGCGCGAAGCCGTCGCGATGCGGTTGCAGCAGCCGGCCGGCTTCGGCGTCGAACACGGTCTTTTGCGTCGCGCTCAACTTGCCGTAGAAGCTTTCGACCGCCTTGCGCGTGTCGGCCAATTGCTTGACGCGTTCCTTGCTGGCGTTTTCGGCGCGATCCAGCCGTTCGAGCACGGTCTTGGGCGGTTCGGCCTTGCGACGCGCCTCGACGCCGCGGGCGAAGGCTTCGCCGCGCGCGTTCATCGCCTGCTTGAAGTCGGCCCAAGCCGATTTCTGGTTGGGTTGCAGCGCCAGCGCCAGTTCGAGCTTGGCGAGCTTCACTTCGAAGCTCTTGGCCATGCGCTCCTTGATTTGTTCGGGGCTGACGGCGGGGGCGTCGAACTTGCCCCAACCGCAGCCGCCATGACCGTGCGGGCCGGCGAACGCCGTGGCGCTGAAAGCGGTCGTCGCCAGAAGAGCCGCGACGAGCGGAGTTTTGATCCAGGGTTTCATGAGTCTCTCCTTGAAGTTGGTCGGGTCGTCGTGTCCGCCTTGCGAACACGGGGCGCATTTAATCGCGGCGATGTATGCCTCATGTGTCGGCAGGACGGCCTTTTTGCACTGGAATGTTTCAACCGCCCCGTTCGATACACGAAGATACAAATCGGCGCGCCGGCCGAATAAGATTCACCCCACGCGAACGTTTCGCACCCTTGGAGACCGCTCATGTCCAGCCCGGATCACATCCTGATCGTCGACGACGACCGCGACATCCGCACCCTGCTTGCCGATTACCTCGAAAAACAGGGCTTGCGCTGCACCACCGCCGCCGACGGGCGCGAGATGCGCGCCGCGCTCGACGCCCACCGCATCGACCTCATCGTGCTCGACATCATGATGCCGGGCGAGGACGGTCTGACGCTGTGCCGCAACCTGCGCGCCAGCGACGGCCCCAACGCCGACACTCCCGTGCTGATGCTCACCGCGCGCGGCGAGGACATGGATCGCATCATCGGCCTCGAGATGGGCGCCGACGATTACCTGCCCAAACCTTTCGTGCCACGCGAACTCTACGCCCGCGCCCGCGCCATCCTGCGCCGCGCCCGCGCTCTGCCCCCCAATCTCGCCACGCCCGCCAGCGCGCCGGCGCGCGAACTCGCTTTCGCCAACTGGCGGCTGGACACGGTGGCCCGTCACCTCATCGACGCCGACGGCACCATCGTCGCGCTCTCCGGGGCGGAATACCGGATGCTCAACGTTTTCCTCTCCCACCCGCAACGCGTGCTGTCGCGCGACCAACTGATGGAATTCACCCAAGGCCGCGAAGCCGACGTGTTCGACCGCTCCATCGACCTCTTGGTGAGCCGCCTGCGTCAGCGCCTCAACGACAACGCCCGTGAACCGGCGATCATCAAGACGGTGCGCAACGAAGGCTACGTGCTTGCCTGCGATGTCGTGCCCGGCGGAGCCGCGAAATGAAAAAACTGTGGCCGCGCAGCATGTTCGCTCGCCTGATGCTGATCCTGTTGGTCGGCATCTTTCTGGTGCACGTCGTCGGCATCGCCATTTTCATCGAGGAAAGGCAGCGGCTCAGTCGTGAATCCATGTTCGTGAACGTGGCGCAGGATCTCGCCTCCATCGCCGACATTCTCGACGACCTCGCCCCCGAAGAACGGCACCGCGCGCTCAAACGGCAAGCGCGCCGTTACATGCGTCTGGCGCTGGACGAAATGCCGACCAGAGTCGAACGGCTGCCCGACGACCCGATGCTGCCGGTTTTGCGCCGCGCCATGCCGGATCGCGATCCCGCCGTTTATCTCCAGCGCCGCGAAGAAGATCCCAGCCAATATCGCCACATCGTCGTCGTCAAACTTGGGGATCGAACCCCGCTGTTCGCCAATCTGCGCCGCCCGCCGGAACTGCCGCCCATTCCGCCGCTATCGGTGATATTCGCCGCCTTGAGTACCATCTTCGGCATCAGCGTGCTGACATGGTTCTGCGTGCGCATCGCCACCCGCCCGCTCTCGAACATGGCCGCCGCCGCACACGCGCTCGGCGAAGACCCGGAACGCGCCCCGCTCGAACTCGCCGGCCCCACCGAAGTCGTGCAGGCCGCAGAAGCCTTCAACCACATGCAGCAACGCATCCTCGCCCACATGCAGGAGCGCACCCGCATCCTCGCCGCCATCTCGCACGACCTGCAAACCCCGATCACCCGCCTGCGCCTGCGCGCCGAAATGGTCGACGACGACGATCTGCGCGACCGCATCCAGAACGACCTCGACGCCATGCAAACCCTGATTCGCGAAGGACTGACCTACGCGCGCAGCATGGATTCCAGCGCCCCGCCGCAGCCCATCGACCTGAACGGCCTGCTCGCCGCGCTGGCGAGCGAAGCCGCCGACACGAAATGGACGGTCGCGGTGAGCGGTCAGGTCTCGGCGCCCTTCCTCGGCCAACCGGTGGCCTTGCGCCGCGCCCTATGGAACCTGATCGAAAACGGGATCAAATACGGCAAGGAAGTCGACATCGCCCTCTCCGAGACGCCCGACGCTTTCCGCATCGCCATCCGCGACCACGGCCCCGGCCTGCCGCCGCAGGAGCGCGAGCGCGTTTTCGAGCCGTTCTACCGCACCGAAGCCTCGCGCAACCGCGAAACCGGCGGCACCGGTCTGGGCTTGGCGATTACCCGCAATCTGCTGCACGTACAACGCGGCAGCGTCACCCTCGACAACCATCCCGAAGGCGGCCTCGTCGCCACCGTCGTCCTGCCGCGCGCCTGAGGCCGTGTTATGGTTACGACACAATACCCGCC
>JAISSY010000145.1 GCA_031272995.1 Azoarcus sp. | reverse complement strand
CAGCAGGTTCGCGTCCACCAGAATCATTTGCGCATCTCCAGCTTCGTGAAGATGGCTTCGTCTTCAAGGCTATCCGCCAAGGCGAGCGCCTTGTTCAAATCCAGCCCTTCGCGCAAGCCCCCCATGGCTAGCGGCGACAGGCGGTAGGGCGTTTGCGGACTCGGTTGGTCCATGGCGCGCAGGCCAAGGCTCAAGGCTTTGTTTACCACCACCTTGAACGGAAGGCGGTTGCGATGAGCCATTTCCTGCAACGAATCGGCCAGGCGGTCGTCGAGCGTCAACGTGGTGCGCATCATGATGCCTCATAAAAAACATCTTGATGTACAGTATAGCAGGCCACTGAGTCGGTTTGCGCCCATCGTCGGGTGTGCAGGAGTCATTTTCCCCAGTTTGGTCGCTATGATTCCCATACATTTTTATACACGTCCCGTCGCCAACGCGGGTATCTTTCCAAAGCCACCGTCTTCGACCTGAGTTACGCCCCATGACTTCGCGTCGTCCCTTCATCGCTCTGCTGTGCGTCGCCGGCCTCGTCGGGTTGGGGGTTTATGCGTGGCGGGCCAACGGGACGACCGCGCCCGCGCCGACGCCGGTGGCGGCGAAAGGCGGCGGCAGCGCGTCTGCGCCTGCGGCGGGCAATCCTTCGGCGGTGTTGGTGGAAGTGGCGGCGGTGGAGGCGCGGACGTTGGTCGACGACGTTTCGGCGGTGGGGACGCTGGTTTCCAACGAATCGGTCGTGCTGCACCCGGAGGTGGCCGGAAGGGTGGCGGCGATTCACTTCCGCGACGGCAGCGTGGTGAAGAAGGGCGCGGTGCTGCTCGAACTGGATGCCGCCGTGCAGGCGGCGGAGTTGCAGCAGGCGCGCGCCGAATTGACGCTGGCCGAGGCCAACGCGCGCCGCATCGAGGATTTGTTCGCGCAGCAGTTCGTCAGCAGCAGCGCGCGCGACGAGGCCACCTCGAAGCTGGCGGTGGCGCGGGCGGCGGTGGCGCTCAAGCAGGCGCATCTGGAACGCACCCGCGTGCGCGCGCCGTTCGACGGCATCGTCGGCATCCGCAAGGTGAGCGTCGGCGATTACGTCAAGGATAGCGACGCGCTCATCAACATCGAGGACATCGCCACGCTCAAGCTCGATTTTCGCCTGCCGGAGGTTTATCTCGGTCGGCTGAGTCCGGGGCAGATGCTGGAAGTGACCAGCGACGTGACGCCGGGCGAGGTGTTTCCGGCCACGGTCGACGCCATCGACCCGCAGGTCGACGCCGAGGGCCGCGCGGTGCTGTTGCGGGCGCGGCTGGACAACGCCAGAGGGCATTTGCGCCCCGGCGTGTTCGCGCGCGTGCGGGTGCTGGTCGACCGCCGCGACGGCGTGCTGCTGGTGCCGGAGTCGGCGTTGATGCCCGCGCCCGGCCAGACGCAGTACATCTTCCGGGTCGAGGACGGACTCGCGCGCCGCGTCGAGGTCGAAACCGGCGTGCGCCGCGCCACCGAGGTGGAAATCGTGCGCGGGCTGAAATCCGGCGACCGCATCGTCGTCGCGGGGCAAATCAAGCTGCGTGACGGCGCGCCAGTGTCGGTGGCGCGTCCGGTGGCGGCTTCCGACTAGGGCAGGGCGATGCTCGTCTCCGACATCTGCATCCGGCGTCCGGTGTTCGCCACCGTGTTGTCGCTGATGGTGCTGCTGGTCGGGGTGATGTCCTACTCGCGCCTGACGGTGCGCGAATATCCGAACATCGACGAACCCATCGTCACCGTCGACACCACCTATACCGGCGCCAGCGCCGAAATCGTCGAGTCGAGCGTCACCAAGATTCTCGAAGATTCGCTCGCCGGCATCGAGGGCGTCGACGTGCTCTCGTCGATTAGCCGCTCCGAGCGCAGCCAGATTACCGTGCGTTTCCGCATCGAGCGCAACGCCGACAGCGCCGCCGCCGACGTGCGCGACCGCGTCTCCCGCGTGCGCCGCCGCTTGCCCGACGACATCGAGGAGCCGGTCATCGCCAAGGTGGAGGCCGACGCCAACCCCATCATCTGGCTGGCGTTCTCCGACACGCGCCAGCGCGACGACGAGAAACTGAGCGCCGCCGAGGCGTTGCGCATTCAGATGGAGATGAGCGACATCGCCAACCGCATCATCAAGCCGCGCCTGCAAACGCTGCCCGGCGCGGCGGACGCGCGCATCTTCGGCGAACGCCGTTACGCCATGCGCATCTGGCTCGACCGCGCCCGGCTCGCCGCTTTCGGGCTGACGCCGCAGGACGTGGAGGACGCCATCACGCGCCAGAACGTCGAATTGCCCGCCGGACGCATCGAGAGCCGGGCGCGCGAATTCGAGGTGGTGGCGCACACCGACCTCTCGGAGCCGTCGCAGTTCGAGGCCGTGGTGGTGCGGCAGGCGGTCACGCCCGGCGGCTATCCGGTGCGCATCCGCGACGTGGGGCGGGTGGAAGTGGCGCCGGTCAATCTGCGCAGCGCCGTGCGCTTCATGGGGCGACCGTCGATTTCGCTCGGACTCATCAAGCAATCGACCGCCAATCCGCTCGACCTGAAAATCGCCCTCATCGAGATGATGCCGGCGCTGGAAGCGGAATTGCCCAACTGGATGAAGATGACCATCACCAACGATTCGACGGTGTTCATCGAACGCTCGATTTCCGCCGTGTTCGCGGCTATCTGGGAAGCGGTGCTGCTGGTGGCGGTGGTGTGTCTGTTCTTCCTGCGCAACTGGCGCGCCATGCTGGTGCCGCTGGTGACGATTCCGGTGTCGCTGGTGGGGGCGTTCACGCTGATGTACGCCTTCGGCTTCTCGGTGAACACGCTGACGCTGCTGGCGCTGGTGCTGGCCATCGGGCTGGTGGTCGACGACGCCATCGTGATGCTGGAGAACATCTTCCGCCACATCGAGGCCGGTATGAACCCGGTGGCCGCCGCGTTCAAAGGCTCGAAGGAAATCGGCTTCGCGGTGGTGGCGATGACGATTACGCTCGCCGCCGTCTATGCGCCGGTGGCGTTCATGACCGGGCGCACCGGCAAGCTGTTTACCGAATTCGCCCTGACGCTCTCCGGCGCGGTGCTGGTGTCCGGGTTCGTGGCGCTGACGCTCTCGCCGATGATGTGCTCGAAGCTCCTGCGCCACGAATCGCGCCACGGCGCGCTCTACAACGCCATCGAACGTTTTCTCGGCTGGCTGATTTCCGGCTATCGCCGCGTCCTCACCGCCATGCTGAAGCGCCGTTGGGTGGTGATGACCGCTTTCGCGGCGGTGGCCGGGGTGGCCTTGCTGCTGCTCGGTCAGATGAAATCCGAACTCTCGCCGGTGGAAGACCGCGGTCGCATCATGGTGCAGTTTCGCGGCCCGGAAGGGGCGACCATCGACTACATGATTCATTACTCGGACATGATTAGCGACGTGTTCGCCACCACGCCCTACGCCGACAGTTATCAGGTGATGGCCGGCAACCCCACGGTGTCGCAGGGGCGCAGTTTCATCAGCTTCAAGGATTGGGCCGAGCGCGACCGTTCCACCATTGAGTTGGCGGCGGACATGCAGAAGCGCCTCGGCCAGATTACCGGCATCCACGCCTACCCGATTCTGCCCGCCGCGTTCGGGCAAAGTCCGCGCACGCGCCCGGTGAGTTTCGTCATCGCCTCCTCCGGTTCGTGGGACGAGTTGGCGCGGGTCAATGACCAGATGCTGGAAGCGATGCGCGCCCATCCGGGGTTCGTCTCGCCCGACACCGACCTCGAACTCACCAAGCCGGAGTTATCGGTGTCGGTCGACCGCGACAAGGCCGCCGACCTCGGCATCTCCATCGACGTCATCGGTCACACGCTGGAAACCATGCTCGGCAGCCGGCAAGTGACGCGCTACAAGAAGAACGCCGAGCAATACGACGTCATGGTGCAGGTCGACGCCAGCGACCGCGTCGACCCGCGCGACATCCGCGACATTTTCGTGCGCGGCAAGGGCGGCCAGATGGTGCCGCTCTCCAACCTCGTCACCGTGAAGGAAACCGTCAGCCCGCGCGAACTCAACCACTTCGGCCAGCGTCGCGCCGTCACCATCACCGCCAACCTCGCGGGCGATTTCGCGCTCGGCGAGGCGCTCGACTGGATGAACGCCACCGCCGACCGCATCCTGCCCTCCGGCTACTCCACCGATTACGACGGCATGTCGCGCGAATTCAAGACCAGTTCGGCCAGCCTCGCGCTCACCTTCGTCCTCGCGCTCGCTTTCATCTATCTCGTGCTCTCGGCGCAATTCGAGAGCTTCGTCGACCCCTTCATCATCATGCTCACCGTGCCGCTGTCGATGGCCGGCGCTCTCGGCGCTCTCTGGCTCACCCACGGCACCCTCAACGTCTACAGCCAAATCGGACTCGTCACCCTGATTGGGCTAATCACCAAACACGGCATCCTCATCATCGAGTTCTCCAACCAGTTGCGCGCCACCGGCAAGGACGCCTTCGCGGCAGTCACCGAAGCCGCCGTGCTGCGTCTGCGTCCCATCCTGATGACCACCGGCGCCATGGTGCTCGGCTCCGTGCCGCTAGCCTTCGCCCACGGCGCCGGCGCCGAAAGCCGCCAACAAATCGGCTGGGTCATCGTCGGCGGACTGCTGCTTGGGACGTTCTTCACGCTCTTTGTCGTGCCGACGGTCTACACTTTGATTGCGCGCCGGAGTGGCGTGGCGTTTGCCACGTCTACTGGCGACGCGGAACAACAAGGAGAAGACCATGGACACCTCGTTGCGGCTCCTCCCCACGGGGCTTGAGAATTTGCAAAGCGTGAGCGCCGCGCTCGCGCCGCAACGTGCACGCGAAGAAGGAACGACGACGACGCCACAGACGCCGACGCCCGCGCCTTCGACGCAAGTGAGCATCAGCGAAGAAGGACTCGCCGCCGCACGCGCCGACGTGCCTGCCGCCGCCAAGACCGGCGAAGCCGGGCCGGCGACGCCTGTGCGTCCGCAAGCTGCCGTCGAACGCGCCGAACCGACCGCGCGCGGCGAAGCGACGCCGACCGCCAACGCCACCTTGGCGAGCCACGAAGCGGCGCGCCGCTATGCCGAAAACGCCAACAACCTGCCCATCGGACAATCCGGGCCATCGTCCGTCAGAATTTCCGCCTGACCAAGCTCCTTTGTGTGGTGTGGTGTGCCCCAGCGGCGCATCGGTGAATGACCGGTGCGCCGTTTTTGTGTCTGCCGCCGCGCGTGCGCGTTTGCCGCTGTCACTTCTCATGCGGCTACAATGCGCGCATGAAAACGCTCGCCCAACACCCGCTACTACGCCTGCTCCCTGCCGCTTGCGCGCTGACGTTCGCCGCTGCGCCCGCCATCGCTTACGACTTTCCGGGTTGCATGGCGCGGATGCGCGGCGACGCCGTCAAGCGCGGCATCTCGTCGGCCACTTTCGATAAATACACCGCCGCGTTCGCGCCGGATTTGTCGGTGCTCGATTTTCTCGACGCGCAGCCTGAATTCACCACGCCGATTTGGGATTACCTCGCCGGGTTGGTCGACGACGAGCGCGTTGCGGACGGGCGCGCCATGCTCGACGAGTGGCGCGACGTGTTGCAAAAGGTGGAGGCGCGCTACGGCGTGGATGCCGCGACGGTAGTGGCGGTGTGGGGGGTGGAGAGCAACTTCGGGCGCAGCCCCGGCAAGCGACCGCTGCTTACCTCGCTTGGTACGCTCGCTTGCGCCGGACGGCGGCAGGACTATTTTCGCGGTGAATTTCTGTCGACTTTGAAAATCATCGACGAGGGCAGCATCCCCGCCGAACGGCTGAACGGCTCGTGGGCGGGGGCGTTCGGGCAGACGCAGTTCATGCCGTCCACCTTTTTGCGTCTCGCGGTCGATTTCGACGGCGACGGGCGACGCGATTTGGTCGACAGCGCCCCGGACGCGCTCGCTTCCACCGCCAACTTTCTCAATAAGGGCGGCTGGCGCAGCGGCGAGACCTGGGGATTCGAGGTGGTGCTGCCGGCGGGGTTCGACGCTTCGGTGGCGGGCCGCAAGAACAAGCAGCCGATGGCGACGTGGGTCGCACGCGGCGTGAAACGCGCCGACGGGCGGGCGCTGGAGGCCGACGGGACGGCGCGCGCCCTGTTGTTGCCCGCAGGACGCGAAGGGCCGGCCTTCCTCGTCGGCAAGAATTTCGACGTCATCTACGGCTACAACGCCGCCGAAAGCTACGCGCTCGCCATCGCCCACCTTTCCGACCGTCTGCGCGGCGGCGGCGAGTTCAGAACGCCCTGGCCGACCGACGACCCCGGTCTCTCGCGCGCCGCCCGGCGCGAACTGCAAAAACGCCTCATCGCGCGCGGCCACGACATCGGCGACCCCGACGGTATGATCGGCGAAAAAACGCGCCGCGCAATCGCCGAAGAACAGAAAAAACTCGGCTTCCCCCCCAACGGCCGCGCCAGCCGGAAAATACTCGCGGCGCTGGGGGGATAGCAGAGGACAGAAATTCATCCGGCGCTCCGCGCCGCAGTGTACGACTGGATTCTACGAATGACGGGATTTCCCAAGTTTCGCCAAGCGTGGGCTTTGCCGTCGCCCGGCGACGATGTTTTTTCGGTTTCCCGCTTTGCCACAACTCGACTTCCCGCGCTAGGCTTGTCATGACATTTCTATGAAAAAGGAGAAATCCAATGAGAGACGCAGAAAAAACCGTTGCCGGCATCATCGACAAATGCAAGACCGCGTTGATCGGATCCATCGACCGCGACGGATTCCCAAACACGAAAGCGATACTGGCTCCGCGTGAGCGCGAGGGGATCGAAGTCCTCTGGTTCACGACCAACACGTCGTCCATGCGCGCGGCGCAGTACCGCGAGAATCCCAAGGCTTGCGTCTATTTCTTCGACCCGCGCTTCTTTCGCGGCGTGATGTTGCGCGGAACGATGGAGGTTCTGGAAGACGCGGCGAGCAAAGAGCGAATCTGGCGCGACGGCGACACGATGTATTATCCCGGCGGCGTAACCGACCCGGATTATTGCGTCCTGCGCTTCACCACCAGCGACGGGCGGTATTACAGCAATTTCAAGTCGGAGAACTTTGCTTGCGGTCGAATAGGGCGGAGTGAACCGAAGATGCCAGAGGTGACGCGAAGCCCGAGCCGTTGTGCTACGCTTGTTTTTCGGGCGGTCTATCGCGTATCATCCGTAAGATCAACCACTTGATCGGGAAAATTCGCAACATGTTCAATCAGTATTTTATTGAAATATATCAAACGCTAGGGAAGAAAAGTTTGGTTGGGTTACTTGCTGGCACGCTTCGTAAAACTGAAAAATGTGTCCGCATGTGGGCTAAACGCGCGCGTTCGGGCGACTGGGCACCTTCGAAACAAGAACTACGCGAAATTCAACATAATCATCTGCGCGATTCTGAGTATAGGGACATTTTTGACAATCTCCCAAGCTTTAAACAAAAATCGGCTTTGCACACAGCAGATTTGATTTATCAAGCTACACTGTCAAATCAGAACTTGGAGCTTGTGATCCAGATTGCGAGTGATTTCGACAGGTTGAGCACCAAAGCTTTTTTCGCCAAAAGTAACCTCAGCGACCTCAGGAACGTAATTGCAGACGCCTTGACTTGGCTTAGAGGTTTTGGGCTTGACGAAAACGAGTCAAGCACTGTACAGCGTCTGCGTGAGGAAGTTTTGAATACTGATGATTTGACTATTTTTAAAAATGACATCGTCGAAATTAGGAACTTGCTGCACTTTCATATCCTTTCGTGTTGGGACTTGGTTTTCACGTCTTGCTATTTTGAAGGCCTCGCCGAACCCTATCCTTCTTTCGATCTGGTGTGTCCGAGACTTGATCCTTCCATCGAGATAAACGCGGCAACTGGCAATTTGTCACGTAATGGCACACCTGTCGAGCGGAACATCGTTCAGTCACCTATCCGTCGGCTCCTTGACATGATCGCTGTACTCTGCGATCAAGTGAAACGAAGAAACTGTACGTTCCTTAAGAAAATTCCAGACGATACAAAATTAGCGAGCTGGTTTTCTAATAGTTTCAAAAATCAAAAACTAACCGAAAAAACATTGACAAAATGGCGGATTTGGATGCCGAGCACGAAAACACGCTTCGGCTATGAGGATTTGGATAATATTTGGTGGGCGATATTTGGGTTGTCGAAGAATGAAAGACGTAACCCGCCTTGTCCCCCTCCCTATCCAATTTTGGTTGCTGCGGCTTTCTGGGAGAAATTATTCGACAAGCAAACTCGCAGGCTGGGCTTGAGTGATATATCGCCGAATGAGGTCGAGAAAATTATGTTGGATATCGCTTTGCGGTCATGCCGGTATGCTGAATCCTACAAAACCCGCTGGAAACAAAATCTCGCGTGGATGAAAACCAAAGGTGTC
>JAISSY010000093.1 GCA_031272995.1 Azoarcus sp. | reverse complement strand
TCGGCGACCAGGTCGAACCATTCGCCCACCGTCAGCCGACTGTCGTCGACGGCGTTGTAGACGCGATTGGGACGGGCGTGGAACAAGGCCGCCACCGCGAGGCGGGCGAGGTCGTCGGCGTGGATGTGGTTGGTGAACACGTCCTCGGCGGGCGCAGGGTCGCCACGCGCGATGCGCTCGACCGGCAGGCGGTCGGCGGCGTAGATGCCGGGCGCGCGCAGGATGGCGACGCTCAGGTTGCGACGCCCCCCAAAGGCGCGCAGGCGAGCTTCGGCGTCGAGTCTGCGACGGGAGCGGGCGTTCGCCGGTCGGCAGGGGCGCGCCTCGTCGATTTCCTCGCCGTCGCAATCGCCATAAACCCCCGTCGTGCTTATGTACACAAGGCGCTGTGGTAGACTGCGCCGGCTCGCCAGAGCCGCCAGAAAATGACGAGTGCGTCGATCCGTCTCGTCTCCGGCGGCGGGCGGCGGCACGAAATGCAGCACCGCGTCGGCGATGCCGGCCAGCCTTGCCAGCGTGCGACGGTCGTCGAGATCCCCAAGGATCGGCACGGCGCCGAGCGCGCGCAGTTCATCCCCCGCCTGCGGGCGGCGAATCAGGGCGAACACGCGGCAACGCGGCGTCAGCAGCGGAATCGCGCGCCGCGCAACGTCACCACTGCCAATCACGAGAACTCTTTCCATGTCCTACCAAATCCAGCTTCAGGCCGACGGCCAGACATTTTCCGCCAACGAAGACCAAACCGTGCTCGACGCCGCGCTCGAAGCCTGCGTTTCCGTGCCTTACGGTTGTCGCGCCGGGGTGTGCGGCGCGTGCAAGGGCAAGGTCGTCTCCGGCACGGTCGAACTCGCGGCCCACAGCGCCGAAGTGCTGCCCGAATCGGCGCAGGCCGAAGGCTACACGCTGCTGTGCTGCGCGCGCCCGAAATCCGATCTCGTGCTCGACGTGCCGAAAATGGAACAAGACCCCAACAAGCCGCAGAAAATGCCGGCGCGCGTCGCGCGGCTCGAACGGCTCACCGAGGACGTGATGCGGGTCGATCTGCAACTGCCCGCCTCCGAAACCTTCTCTTTCCGCGCCGGGCAGTATATCGACATCTCCATCGGCGACCACGAACACCGCAGCTTCTCCATCGCCAACTCGCCCGAACGCGAGGGCGTCATCGAACTGCACATCCGTCTAGTGCCGGGCGGCAAATTCACCACCCACGTGTTCAACGGCATGAAGGCGCGCGACATCCTGCGCATCAAGGGGCCGCTCGGCAGCTTCTTTTTGCGCGAGGACAGCGACAAGCCCATCGTGCTGCTCGCCGGCGGCACCGGCTTCGCGCCGCTAAAGGGCATCGTCGAGCACGCGCTACACGTCGGCATCAAGCGGCCGATTTCGCTTTACTGGGGCTCGCGCACGCCGACGGGTTTTTATATGCACGGACTGGCGCAAAGTTGGCAGTCTGCCCTGTCCGGTTTCCGTTACATTCCAGTCGTTTCCGATTCCCGCCCGGACGACGGATGGACGGGGCGACGGGGAATGGTGCACGAGGCGGTGCTGGCCGACTTCGCCGATTTGTCGCAGCACGAGGTCTACGCTTGCGGCGCGCCGGCGATGATCGACGCCGCGCGGCGCGCGTTCACGCAAGAGCGCGGCCTGCCCGAAGACGCATTTTTCTCCGACGCCTTTACCTTCGCCGCGCCGCCGCCACCCAAGGATTGACGCCGATGAGCCAGATCGCCCTTCTTACCCGCGAACCCGTGGTCAACAAGAAAAGGGCGATCACCGCCAACCGCCTGATCGCGCACGGCCCGAACGTCGCCTCGGTGGTTGAAACGCTCAATTCCGTTTCCGATTGCTGGCCGGGGCAGTACCCGGTGTTTCTCAGTCTCGGTCGGTTGGTGCCGACGCCGGAGATAATGAACTGGCAGATGCCGGCCAACGCCCACATCGAAATTCCGGCGCAAACCCTCGGCCATCCGCAGACGCAGGCGCTGCTGCCGCTGCTACAGGAAGCGGGCGTCGGCGTTTGCCTGACGTGGTTCGCGCCCGGCGTGGCGCTGCCGCCGGAGGTGACTTGGCGCTTCGTGCTCATCGACGGACGCAAGAACGCAACGCCTTCCGGTTCGCCGGGTTTGTCGCTGGCGTGGGGACTGGCGGACGTGCCTGCCTTCAAACAGGCGATCGCCAACGGTTACGACGGCGCCTCCGGCTGGTTCTTCTTCAAGGGCAACCCGCCCGCCAAGGAACTGTCGCCCAACCACGCGCAAATCATCCGGCTGCTCAATCTGGTGCGCAACAACGGCGAAATCCGCGAAATCGAGAACGTCTTGAAGCAGGACGTGGCGCTCTCCTACAAGCTGCTGCGCTACATCAACTCCGCCGGTTTCGGGCTGATGGTGGAAATCCAGTCCTTCCGCCACGCGGTGAGCATTCTCGGCTACGACAAGCTCAACAAATGGCTGTCGCTGCTCCTGGTGACCGCCAGCCGCGACCCCGGCGCCCCGGCGATGATGCAGACGGCGATTGCGCGCGGACGCTTCATGGAGCAGATCGGCGCCGGCTTCTTCGACGAGGCGGCCTGCGACAACCTGTTCATCACCGGCGCGTTTTCGATGCTGAACGTGCTGCTCGGCGCGACGATGGAATCCCTGCTCGAAGAAATGCTGCTACCGGAATCCGTCACCGACGCGCTGCTCTACGATCAGGGCGAATTCGCGCCTTTCCTGCATCTGGCGCGCGCCTGCGAGAGTTTCGACCCGCACGCGCTGGTGGCGCTGGCAGGCGAACTCCAGATCGCCCCCGACCAACTCAACCGCGCGCAAATGATGGCATTGGGCTTCGCCGACAGCCTGCAAGCCTGAACCGCGCGCAAAAAGAAAAAGCCGGCGCACTCATGCGTCGGCTTTTTCTTTGCAAGCGGGAAGTCGATTACTTCAGCGACAGCACCCACTTAACGAGCGCCTTGGCTTCGTCGGGCGAGACCTTGCCCTTGTTCGGGGTCATCGGCACTTTGCCCCAGACGCCCGTACCGCCGTCGAGCACTTTCTTGGTCAGCGTGTCGACCGCGCCAGCGTCGCCGGCGTACTTCTTGGCGACTTCCTTGTAGGCCGGGCCAATCAGCTTACCGTCGACCTTGTGGCAGGCCGTACAGCCCTTGGCCTTGGCCATGGCTTCATCCGCAAACGCCGGGGCCGAGGACAACAGACCGGCGGCAACCGCTACAGCAATGATCGCTTTCATTAGGGTTTACCTCATGATGTTGGTGTATGGGGCACGCGGATACTACGCCAATCAAGCCCGCTTGCCTACTCGGGGGAAAGGTCGGGCGCAAGAATTTTCACGCCACCACGCTCGCCACGAAACGTTGCAGAAAGGCGCGCCCATGCGGCGCGTCGACCGTCCGCGCGCCGCGCGCCGCCGGGTTGTTGCGCTCGCGTTCGCGCTCGACGATGGCGGTCATCGTCGCGCCGTCGAACTCGGGGTGAAACTGCGTGCTCCACACCCGTGGCGCGTAGCGCAGGATTTGATGCGGGTCGCCCGCCGAGGTCGCCAGCACCGTCGCGCCTTTGGGCAGTTCCACCACCGTCTGCTCGTGCGCGAGGTTGACGTCGAAGCGCGTCGGCAATCCGGCCAACAAGGGTTCGGCGGCGGCCAGCTTCGAGAGGACGATTTCAAGCGTACCCAGTTCCTCGCCCGCCGGGTTGTTCGCCACCGTGCCGCCGAGCGCGTGCGCCAGCAGCTGATGGCCGTAGCAGACGCCCAACACCGGCAACTCCGCGTCGAGCGCGTCGCGCAGCCAACCCGCCGCCGCCTCGCTCCACGGCAGACGGTCGGTAACGTAGGCGTCCGACCCCGTGACCAGTGCGCCGACGTAGGCTTGCGGCTTGTTCGGCCGCTCGCCCGCCTCGACGTCGACGCACACCGCGCGCGCCGAATCGAGTCCGGCCATGCGCAGGAACATGGCGTCGAAATCGCCACAGCGTCGCCGCACTTCGGGCGAAGCGTGTCCGGTCTGCAAGATGAGAAAAGGTTTGGCGCTCAACGCATCGCCCCCTCGCGTTCGATGAAGGCGACGACGGCTTCCAGCCCTTCGCCGCTTTTCATGTTGCTGAATACGAACGGCCGCTCGCCGCGCATCTTGCCGGCGTCGCGCGCCATCACCTCCAGCGAGGCGCCCACCAGCGGCGCGAGGTCGGTCTTGTTGATGACCAGCAAGTCGGATTTGACGATGCCGGGGCCGCCCTTGCGCGGAATTTTGTCGCCAGCGGCGACGTCGATGACGTAAATCGTCAGGTCGGACAGTTCGGGCGAAAAAGTCGCCGCGAGGTTGTCGCCGCCCGATTCGACGAACACGATGTCCAAGCCCGGAAAGCGCCGGTTGAGGCGGTCGACGGCTTCGAGGTTGATTGAGGCGTCCTCGCGGATGGCGGTGTGCGGACAGCCACCCGTTTCGACGCCGAGGATGCGTTCGGGCGCCAGCGCCTCGTGACGCACGAGGAATTCGGCGTCCTCGGCGGTATAGATGTCGTTGGTGACGACGGCAATCTCGTAGCGGTCGCGCATTGCCTGACAGAGCGCCAGCACCAGCGCCGTCTTGCCGGAGCCGACCGGCCCGCCGATGCCGACGCGCAAAGGCTGCGCGGCAGTAGTCATCGTGTTCCCCCCTTGAAAATAGCGCCCATTATGCCCAAGCAGCCCGCCTCAGGAACGAAAAAGGCGCGTGTACTGGGTTTCGTGCCGGGCGCTCGCCAGCGCCAGCCCGGGGGTGAAGTTGCGCCAATCGTCGTCGTCGGCGCGGGCGACGGCGTCGGCGGCCAGCGCCGGAATGCCCGCCGCCAGTTCGAACAGCAGGTTCTGCCCCGCCGTCTGCCCGAGCGGCACCAGCTTGACCGCCGCCATGACCTGATTCTCCAGCCAACTCCACAGCCACGCCTGCGCCGCCGTCGTCTCGTCGATTCCCCAGTGCGCGGCCGCTGCCGCCCACACAGTGGGGAAAGCCGGCTCCGCGCCTGCCGCGCGCAGTTTCGCCGCCACCTCGCGCATGTCGCCGAGTTCGCCTAGCAGGCGCGCCAGCGAATGCCCCATCTGCAAGGTTTCGGCGCGCGCCTCCGCCGTCTCGCGCATGGCGACGAAGCGTTCGTTCAGCGCCGCCGCGCGCGCCGCGTCGTCCGCCCGCCATGCGCGCAGCAGCGCCACCACGGCCGGCGCCTCGACGGCGGCGGCGGCATGACGCAGCGCGTCGCCTATCCACGTCGCCGCGCTCGCCGCGTCGGTCACGCCACCATCCTCGACGCGGCGCTCCAGCCCTTGCGAATAGGAAAACGCTCCCACCGGCAAGGCGGGGCTGGCAAGCTGCAAAAGACGGACTAGCATTTGAGGAGTGTTACATTTTGAAGGAAAGTTTTTCCGCTCGTTCATGGCGCATCCGACGGTCGAACATGGAATTCGCTCCGCGACGGATAATGCCAGAGCGCCAGAAACGGCGGGGATTATTGAAAACCATCGCGTGTCGATGATACATTTCTATCATATCGCCTTCGTTGGGTCGTACAGCGCATGTGTATGTTATGCTTCGCCAGTTATCGGGCGTTTCAGGCAGTGACGCCGTGGTTTCTGCCGTCCGGCCAGGAGTGAGTCGTGGGCATCATTGGTCATTTCATCTCTCTTTTCCGTAGAAAACAGGCCGTCGAGGACGAGGTCGACGAGCGTCGGCTGCGCCCGCGCATCAACCCCCGCGAGGGCACGCGCGTTCTGGTCATCGACGATTCTCCGACCATTCTGACGGCGATGAAACGCTTCGTGGAATCGGCGGGCTGTGTCTTTCTCGGCGCGCTCGACGCCAAGATGGGCATGGAAGTCGCCCTCACCCAGAAGCCCGAACTCATCTTTCTCGACATCGTGATGCCGGGCATCAACGGTTTCGCGGCCTTGCGCGCCCTGCGCAAGAATTCCCGCACCCGCGACATTCCCATCATCATGATGAGCGGCAACGAACAGGCCAAGGCGCAATTCTTCGGCGCCCACATCGGCGCCGACGACTTCATGAAGAAGCCGTTCTCGCGTTTCGAGGTCTTTGGCCGCATCACCCGCCTGCTCGACGCCGACCGCATCCCGCGCCGTCCGCCGATGCCGGGCGCGCAAGAGCAACCCGCCAAACCCGCGTCGGAAGCGGCCGCCGCCACTCCGACCCCCGCGCCCGAACCCGTCGTAGCCACACCGGCGCCGACTCCAGCCCCGCAGGCCGCCGCGCCGGTCAAAGCGGCGCCCGAACAGCCCGTTGCGCCGCAAGCGGCCAAACCCGCCGCTCCGGCCGCCAAGCAGGAAGTCAAACCGGAAGCGAAGGCGGAAGCCACGCCCACCAAGAAAATAACGGTGCAGGTCAAGGCGGCCAAACCCGCTCCGGCGCCGCAACAGGTCACGGCTACCGTGACGCCGAAGCAAGCCAAAACCGCCGCCAAACCGGCGCCCGCTCAACCGACGGTGCAACCGCCTTCCGCCCCTGCTCCCACTCCCGCGCCTGCCGTCGCGGCGAAGGCCGAACCGGCCGTCGAGCCGCCCACGCCAGTGCTTTCGGCGCAAGTGGTTTCCTTCGCGCCGCCGCCGACCGCCGCGCAATCCACGTCCGCCGACGCCCCCACGGTGCCGCCGGAGTTGCTGACCCGCATCGCGCGGCTGGCGCAACTGGCGCAAACCGACCCCGAAGCGCTGAAAGCCTTGGCGGTGCTCGCTTCCCAACTGGTCGCCAAAGTGGCGACGGCGAAAACCGTCACCCCCCCGGCCGGAGCCGCGGCACGCGCGACGGCGACGTAAGCGACGACGTTTAGCGGAGATTCGAGATGAGACTCACCAGCACCAGTTTCGCCGACGGACAAAAAGTCCCCGGCGAATTCGCCTTTGGCGTGCTCGACGCGGAAAACCACGTCGCGCTCGGGCAAAACCGCAATCCGCATCTGGCGTGGAGCGAGGTGCCCGATGGCGTCAAGAGTTTCGCCGTCATCTGCCACGACCCCGACGTGCCCTCGGTGGGCGACGACGTCAATCAGGAAGGCCGCAGCGTCCCCGACAGCCTGCCGCGCGTCGATTTCTTCCATTGGGTGCTGGTGGATTTACCCGCCGACCTGCGCGAAATCGCCGCTGGCGAGTTCTCCAAAGACATCACCCCGCGCGGTAAATCCGGCAGCGGCGTGCCGTACGGCGCGCGCCGCGGCATCAACGACTACACCAACTGGTTCGCCAACGACAACGACATGCGCGGCGACTACTACGGCTACGACGGCCCCTGCCCGCCGTGGAACGACGAACTGGTGCATCGTTACGTGTTCACGCTCTACGCGCTCGATGTCGAACGCCTGCCCATCGAGGGACGTTTCAACGGTCAGGAAGCGCGCGCCGCCTTGCAGGGACACATCCTCGCCGAAGCCAGCATCACCGGAACGTACTCGCTGAACCCGGCGCTGGCCTGATTCGGATTACTTCCCGCCCATGACGTGAATGCGCGCCGGCCCGGCATCCTCGCCATGACGATGCCCGGCGGCGTAGGCGCCCGCTTCCGGCTCAAAGGGGGCTTCGATTTCGCGCACTTCGACCCCCAAGCCTTCCAGCATGTGGCGCAGCACGTGGTCGTTTTGCAGGCGCAGCCAGCACGCGCCGGGGGCGTCGCTCAACTGCACGGCGACGTGGCGGTTGCCGAGGTGGTAAGCGGCGCGCGCCAGTTCCAGAGCGTCGGCGCAACGGGCTTCGAGGAGTTTTTCCGGGGCGGCGACGACTTCGATGACCGTGCCGTCGCTCGCCAGCAGCTTGTCGCCGCCGCGCAGCACGGCGCCGCGCGGCAGGAACATCGTCACTTCCTCGCCGTTGGCGAGCGGGGCGCGCAGGCGGCTTTTTGTGCGGCGTTCGAAATCGAGCACCAGCGTCGCGGCGGCGGGGGCGTCGCCCTCGTAGCGGGCTTCGACGGTGAGCATCGCCGCGTCAGAACAGGAAGTAGCGCTGCGTCATCGGCAGCGACTTCGCCG
>JAISSY010000156.1 GCA_031272995.1 Azoarcus sp. | reverse complement strand
CACGCCCGCCACGGCGTATTTGTCTTTCGCGGTCAGCGCCGCATCGAGCGTCAGCGCGAAAGGCCGCGCCGCGCCAAGTTCGCCGCGCGCCTCGGCGCGCCCTTGCGGCAAATCCGCCGCCAGTTCGCGCACCGCGAAGCGTTCGCCGTCGAAGCTGGCGGAGAGTTTGCCGTCGGCGAGCGCGAACAGCGGCGAGGACTCGGTGGCGTTCGCCTGTGTCGCCCGCCGCACCGTCAGCGCGCCGACTTCCACCGTCGTCAACTCGAAGGTGAACGGCGGGCGCAAACTCTCCGGCAACGCGGGCGCGGAGGATGAGCCGGGCGCGTCATCGAGCCGCACGTCCACGGAATCGGCGCGCAAGCGGGCGATTTCGAGCTTTCCCGCCGCCAGCGCCGGCGCGCGCCATTCGAGCGCGACGCCTTTTAGTTCGACGTGCGCTTTCGCAAAATCCAGCCGCAGCGCCGCAAAGCCGAGCGGCCCGCGCAAGCTGCCGCTCGCGCCCTCGGCGTGAATCGCTCCGCCGCTGAAAACCCGCGCCGCGCCCGCCAGCGCGCGCAGCCCGGATTCGCTGGCGTAAAGCCACGCCGCCATCGCGCCCGCCAAAACGACGGCGACGAAAAACCCGGCGAGCGCCCGCAATCCGACGCGAACGCGCCCGGAACGTGAGACCGCAGGCGTCCGAATCATCGTCTTCGCCGCCGCGCGTCAGGCGTCGAACAATTCCGCCAACGCCCGTCCCGGCTGCGGCGCGCGCATGAAGGCTTCGCCGACGAGGAAGGCGTTCACGCCGCGGGCGCGCATGGCGGCGACGTGTTCGGCGTCGAGGATGCCGCTTTCCGTCACCACGATGCGCTCCGCCGGCACGCGCGGCAGCAGGTCGAGCG
Source organism: Azoarcus sp. (assembly GCA_031272995.1). Lineage (GTDB taxonomy): Bacteria > Pseudomonadota > Gammaproteobacteria > Burkholderiales > Rhodocyclaceae > WRNU01. The sequence continues at coordinate 2,705 of JAISSY010000156.1, read as the reverse complement.
TGGTGGCGAGCGACACTTCGAAGGTGCGCAGGTTGCGGTTGTTGATGCCAATCAGGGGCGAATCGAGTTTGAGGGCGCGTTCGAGTTCGTCGCCGTCGTGCGATTCCACCAGCGTCGCCATGCCCAATTCGGCGGCGAGCGCGGCGAAATCGCGCAAGCGCGCGTCGTCGAGCGAAGCGACGATGAGCAGCACGGCGTCCGCCCCCATCGCCCGCGCCTCGAAGATTTGATAGGGGTCGACGATGAAATCCTTGCGCAGCGCCGGCAGCGAGCACGCGGCGCGCGCCTCGCGCAGATAGGCGGGCGAACCCTGAAAATGCGGCGCGTCGGTGAGCACCGACAGACACGCCGCCCCGCCCGCCTCGTAACTGGCGGCGATGTCGGCGGGGCGAAAGTCGGCGCGAATCACGCCCTTGGAGGGCGACGCCTTCTTCACCTCGGCGATGACCGCCGCCTTGCCCTGCGCGATTTTGCCGCGCAAGGCCGCCACGAAGTCGCGCGGCGGCGGTTGCTCCTCCGCCTCGCGCCGCAATTCGGCGATTGATTTGACCGCTTTGGCGGCGGCGACTTCTTCGATTTTGACGGCGTTGATTTTTTGCAGGATGTCGGTCATGGGGTTCTTTGGGTTCAAGTGGGCAACTCCGTGCCCCGGTTCAAAATGTCGAGGTAGGCCGTGTAGCGGAACAGGCGATTGCGCTTTCTCGCGGTAAGTTCCGTCACGATGCCCAGTCGCGTCAGATGTTGAAGCGATTTGTTGACGGTGACGAACGAAAGGCCGGTTTTGGCGGCCAGATTTCTCGCCGTGCTCAGGGGATGCTCCATCAGGGCGCGATGGATGGAAAGCACGGAAGGCGCGGCGCGGCCAAATTGCGCGATGGCGGTTGCATCCGCGCTCGCCAAATCCGCCAACTGCCGCGCCGTGTCGGCGGCCTGCGTGGCGGTGTCGACGACCGCGTCGGCGAAGAAATCGAGCCAGCTTTCCCAGTCGCCATCGGTGCGCACGCGGTTCAGCAGTTCGTAGTACGTCCGGCGATGCGTTTTGAAATACAGACTCAGGTACAGCATCGGTTGCTGCAACACCTTCTGGTCGCACAACAACAAGGCGATGAGCAAACGCCCGATGCGCCCATTGCCGTCGAGGAAGGGGTGAATGGTCTCGAATTGCACATGCGCCAGCGCCGCCTTCAGCAGAACCGGGGTGGGCTGTGGCTGGTCGTGCAGGAAGGCTTCCCATGCGCCGAGGCAATCGGCAAGTCGCTCCGGGGGCGGCGGCACGTAAGCGGCGTTGCCGGGGCGGACGCCGCCAATCCAGTTCTGGCTGGTGCGAAACTCGCCCGGCGATTGGCGACTGCCGCGCCCTTTGGCGAGCAGCACGCCATGCACTTCCCGAATGAGCCGCAGACACAGGGGAAAGCCTTCCGCTAGCCGCGCCAGCCCGTGGTCGAGCGCGGCGACGTAATTGCTGACTTCCTGCACGTCGTCGAGCGGCACGCCGGGTTCCTGATCCAACTCGAACAACAGCAAATCGGACAGCGAGGATTGCGTGCCCTCGATCATGGAGGACAGCACGGCTTCCTTGCGCACGTAGGAGTAGAGAAACAGCGCCGTATCCGGCAACAGGGCGGCGACGCTGTCCAGCCGTCCGAGCGCCAGCAGCGCCGCGTCGAATTTGCCGCGCAGCGCCGGCGTCCAGTCGATGGGCGGCTGCGGCGGCAATGGCGCGGGCACGAATGCGCGCGCCGTTTCGCCCACGGTCGAAATGGTGACGTATTCGCCTTGCAGTCCGCGTTGCATGTCGGTGGCAACCTTAAATAAGAAGCGGCGTTATTTTACGATAACGCCGCTTCCTTAAATAAGATTTGCCAAAAGATTTACTGAAACTTCTTGTTGAAGTTCACGAACTCCTCCATTTTCGCCTTCGCGGCGCCGGATTCGATGACTTGGCGGGCGCGGGCGATGCCGTCGGCGATGGAGGCGGAGACGTTGGCGGCGTAGAGGGCGACGCCGGAGTTGAAGATGACGATGTCGCGCGCCGGGCCGGGTTTGTTGTCGAGCACGCCGCGCAGGATTTCGATGGATTGCGCCGGGGTTTCGACTTTCAGGTTGCGCGTGCCGGCCATGGCGATGCCGAAATCTTCGGGGTGGATTTCGTATTCGCTGATTTTGCCGTCCTTGAGTTCGCCCACCATGGTGGCGGCGCCGAGGCTGACTTCGTCCACGCCGTCCAGCCCGTGCACGACGACGACGTGCTTGCCGCCGAGGCGTTCCATGGCGCGCACGATGATGCCGACGAGGTCGGGGTGGAAGACGCCGAGCAGGCTGTTGGGAGCGCCGGCCGGGTTGATGAGCGGGCCGAGGATGTTGAACAGGGTGCGCACGCCCATTTCCTTGCGCACCGGGGCGATGTTCTTCATCGCGGAGTGGAAGTTGGGCGCGAACATGAAGCCGAGTCCGGTGTTGGCGATGCAGTCGGCCACCTGTTCGGCGTTCAGTTTGAGGCTGGCGCCGAGGGTTTCGATGGCGTCGGCGGCGCCGGATTTGGAGGAGACGCCGCGATTGCCGTGCTTGGCGACACGCGCCCCGGCAGCGGCGATGACGAAGGCGCTGGTGGTGGAGATGTTGAAGGTGTGCGAACCGTCGCCGCCGGTGCCGACGATGTCGATGAAGTTGTCGTTGGGCGGCGGCACTTCGACCTTGATCGCCAT